>JBLHWH010000200.1:0-11207 GCA_047628935.1 Halioglobus sp.
AAAATCAACGGAGAAAAGATGCCGAAAGCCCTATTCAATAAATATAAGAATATATACCAAGAGGCTACTGGTGCGCCATTGACTAAAAAATCGAAAATGGTCTTTGACGTAGAAGGGAAACCGAGTAAGAGGAAGGTGAAGAGTTTTTAAAAATGATCTTTGGTGTGAGTTTATTTACTCGCAATGATAATATTAAATGTGTATTTTCAATAGTCTATTTCAACAGTCTAAGAAACTGCCGTTTAATAGACGGCTACATTCTACTTCTTTTTATCAACTTAACTTCTTAGCCCCTCTAAATCGCTGCATGTACTGAATTATAAGCTACAAAATTAGGTTTTCAAGAATTGAAATCCTAGCTTAGATTTCAGTTCAATTACAACGATGACACTTAAGTAAACTATATTACTATGAAAACATTACGCTTTTTTGCGCTGTCCTGTTCTTTTTTATTTTTCTCTCTCTAGTTTCACTCAATCAGATTTTGATTTGAAAGGTAATAAAATTAACTGCTCGTGCAAAAAAAAGTACTTCTATATTCGATAGTTTTTCTATTTTCTATAAACAAAAATTTGTTTTCGCAAAAGTTTGATTTTGCTATTGAAGCTAAACATCTATGGTCTAGCTCTGTCTTTCAAAATAACGACCAACAATATGCAAGATCATCCATTCATAATTTTAATATTGGTTTTATTTTGGGATACAATATTCAAAACAAATATAGAATATCAATAGGAAGAAGAAATCATAAGTGGTTCACAATGATTCCAATAATAAAAGAAAATAATGGATCAGCATCAAGCTATATTAGTGTATATTATCATTTTAATATTGGAAAAAGAATTTCTTATAAATCATTCTTTGTAAATGCTGACTTAGGATTAGTGTATAGGAATATGGATAGAGTTGTCTTTGAGATAAGTGGTGAAACTTTTATGGAGGGTACCTTTTACAATATGAATTCTAAAAATATAGGCTTAAAATCAAGCTTAACTTTAGGTTATGACTTACCCTATAATCTTCAACTGCTTGGCTCGATTGATTATCAGTTATTTAAGGAAACACCTAATTCAATTGTAGGTTTCCATTTTGGTTTAGGTGCAAAATTTTAAATATGGGCTTACGTATTATTTTTTTAATTATACTATCGACATTTTTTGTAAATAATAAGATACAAGCCCAATCTGATACCTTGACCTATAAAGTGGGCTTAGGTGTTTCAGCATTAAGTTTTTGGGATCATGGTAATCTTGCTTATAGAGAAAGGTTAAAGCGAAATTTTGCTTCTGATGTGATTTTATCTGGTAATTTATTTATTAATAACTTTACTCTCGACCTTAAGGTAGAATCTAGCAATAAATTTGGAAGAATATCATACCTTTTTGCTAACGATGCCAAAGGGACTGTCAGCCTTAGAAGTTTAATACTCACATATGGTTTAAACAAGTCTTATTTTGATAGAATATTAGAACTGAACAGTGAGATAGGGCTAGGTTATAGTTTATTAATTGATTCCAAAGAGTTTTCAATAGAAAATGAAGTAAATGGAGTTGTAGGTATAGGTTTTGATGTAAAAATTTGGAAAGGATTATATTTAGATAATAGATTAAGAGGTGTAATTTCATTTGTAAATAAGAAACTGTACGTATCTCATACAATTTCTATTGGCTATAAATTTTAGCCGCAAACTATATTGAAATCACCAAATAGAAATCATAAAGACGTAATTGGTTTATCATGATAGTAGAGGTTAGAAACTCCCGTTTCTAACCTCTCTTCTTATTGAACGTTCGCATAGCCATATCTTTTTCCCATGCAGTGAAACAAATCCATGCATTGATTTGGAGTGGTTTATCGTGATAGTTGAGCATGGAAACGCCCGATTCTTCCCTCATTTCCGTTAGATTCCAAAGTTTATAAAACCTTCAATGTCTATACCCCCATCAAACGTAGAACCATCTGGATAATTTCTCAACCTACCGCTAAAATATACTCTCGCACCAATATGGATTTTAATCCTAACAAGTAACAAAAAAAACAATTTTCAAATTAAACTATCTCGTAATATATTAACCTCCCAAAAAATGCGAAATTTGCCACTATGCAAGATGTAGGATATTCATATCTAGAAGAATTAAACGAAATACAAAGGAAAGCAGTCACAGCTACCGAAGGTCCAGTAATGGTTATCGCCGGACCTGGATCAGGCAAGACGCGAGTACTAACATATAGAATCGCTCATATTATCAATCAAGGAGTACCGCCATGGGAGATATTAGCCTTGACCTTTACCAATAAGGCTGCCAAAGAGATGAAAGAGCGGATCGAAAAAGTCGTAGGTACTGGTGCCCAGCGAGTATGGGCTGGAACGTTTCACTCCTTGTTTGCAAAAATATTAAGAAGAGAAGCACACAAAATCGGCTATCCAAATGACTTTACCATCTATGATACGGATGATAGTAAGAGCGTGATCAATGAGATAATAAAATCACTCAATCTTGATAAAAAGGTATACAACAATGGAGCAGTGCGTGCCAGGATTTCTGCAGCCAAAAGTAACCTCATCACTCCTAAGGCATATGTAAACAATGAAGAACTGATGGCGCTCGATCGTATGAATCGTAGACCACTTATTTATCAGATCTATGAAAAATATGCTGCAAAGTGTCTCCGTGCTGGGGCAATGGATTTTGATGATTTACTGCTTCAGATGTTTCGACTTTTATACCAGAATCCAGATGGAGTAAGAGAAAAATACCAGCGTCAGTTTCGGTATGTAATGGTAGATGAGTTTCAGGATACAAACGTACTCCAATATTCTACAATCAAACTTTTAGTAGATTATCCAGATAGCCCACAGAATATCTGTATTGTGGGTGATGATGCGCAGTCTATCTATTCTTTTAGAGGAGCGACAATCGAGAATATATTAATGTATCAGAGTGACTACCCAACTGTACAGACGTTCAAACTAGAGCAAAATTATCGCTCGACACAGTTTATAGTAGAAGCGGCGAATGAGGTGATCAACAACAACAAACGTCAGATCCCAAAGAAAATATGGACAGATAGGGGTGAAGGAGAAAAAATCAAAGTCATAAAAGCGATGACGGAGACCGAAGAAGGAAAACGGATCGCAGACAGCATAATAGAAAATAAAAACAGATACAACCTTAGAAATAGTGAAATAGCTATTTTGTACAGAACAAACTCTCAATCGAGAGTATTCGAGGAGCAGCTCAGAAGAAATAACATTGCTTATAGAATCTATGGCGGTCTATCGTTCTACCAAAGAAAAGAGATAAAAGATATAGTAGCCTACATGCGACTCGCCGTGAATGATAAAGATGATGAAGCACTCAAACGTATCATCAATTACCCAAAAAGAAGTATAGGTAAGACGACAATAGAGAAGATATCAAAACTGGCAGATGACAATGAGTTGAGCATGTGGCAGGTACTCGCTGGAATAGATTTTGGCCCAAGAGCGAAGAAATCAATCGGAGATTTTGTACAATTGATCAAAGCATTCAAACAGAAAGCAATCACTCAGGATGCTTACGAATTGGCAACATTTATAGCTCGTAAGTCTGGAATATCCGAATTATTAAAATCAGATACCAGTCCAGAAGGAGAAGGCAGGGTAGAGAATGTCAATGCGTTATTGGATGCAGTAAAGGAATTCGTAGATGATGATGAATTAGTAGACGGAGAGGAGGTTGGAGAAAAATCAATGTCTGTTTTTTTGCAATCAATATCTCTCATGACTGATGCAGATAAAGACGAAGAAAACACAGATGTAGTTACCCTCATGAGTGTCCATGCAGCCAAAGGACTAGAGTATAAATCAGTATATGTGGTTGGCCTAGAAGAAAACCTATTTCCATCATTTATGTCACTATCATCACCTGATCAGATTGATGAAGAACGGAGGCTATTTTATGTAGCGATCACTAGAGCGGAGGAATACCTTACCCTAAGTTTTGCAACTAGTAGATATCAATATGGAAATGCAAGGTATAATGATCCAAGTCGATTCTTAGAAGAACTGGGACAGACAAATATTGATTCATTGATGTCTATCTCTAAGGAGAATCCAACTTTAGGAAAGCCAAAAGTATTAGGTAACTTTAAAAAACTGGGGCCTCAAAAAGTCCCATCACTCGGAATAGATCCGGGAGACTTCAAAGCAAGCCCTGCGACTCGGATCAAAGAAGGAATGACTGTTGTTCATCTCAAATTTGGGCAAGGGGTCGTAAAAACGATAGATGAAAGGATGGTAGCTACAATCTTCTTCGAAGGATTATCTGATAGTAAAGAAAAAAGAATTATGCTCAAATATGCCAAACTCCAAATCTTAGATTAATCGATGGTGGTACGCTCTTGGATATCACTTTTCCTTTTTACGGGAATTTTTCTTTTCTCTTCAGTGCTTCATGGGCAATACCGAGTAAAAACAACCGATATATCTAAGACGATTACATCATTGACGTCTACAGATTTTGGATACTTACAATACGGTACTTCCTCTGGAGACATAGGTCTCTATAACGGAATTATTCTTGATCAGAAAGAAAAATTCAATGGAAGTATCGTTGACATTCGAACCACTAATGGTATATCTCAAATCCTTACTTCCAGGGGTCTATTTAAGATAGCGGATATCAAACCCACTCTACAAAGTCCCAATAATCTTCACATTTTAGATATAAGTTCTGACCAAAACATGTTAGTCACAACTGCGGGTGTTTTTGAGAAATCCGGGACCGATTATATTCCTAACAGAGAAGAGTTTTATAATATAAACGAGATCAAAAATGGTGGCTTCTTTTATATAGATGGTACTGAATATCTATGGATAGATCGTAACGTATTTGTAAAAGATAAATCTTGGCGAGCGTTTGTGCTGCACCCTAAATCAGACATCAGTATTACTTCTTTGAACAAGAGACTCATAATTTCCGACGATAAGGGAATAACCTCATTTGGTAATAACGGCTCGATTGATACTTTGTACAAAACAGACTCAATAGGGTTAACAAAAATATTTGCCCTCAATAATTATGACTTGCTTTACTGTGCAGATAACCAATTAAGTATATTCAACATTAGGAATCAAGAACTAACAAATATTAGAACGTTAAATACTGAGCTTGTTAATACTGTTACTGTGGATAAATGGGAGAATATTTGGGTGGCCGCAGGTTCTTATTTATATCAAATAATAGACACTAAAAATGTCAAAAATCAAGAGCCTCCAAAGATAAAAATTTCCTCTCTTCAAGTAAATGGAATATCTCACCCTTCTGATCAAACAGTTGTATTGAACAAGGGAAGCAACGATCTCGACATCTCATTTGAAGGCATTCACTTGACTCTACCACAAGATCTAGTATATCAAACCAAATTGTCCAAGTCAAATAACCTGTCGGACATTCAGGATATTAATAAATGGACAAAACCAAGCAAGAAAAAAGAAGCAGAGTATAGAAATCTTACCGCGGGTAAATATCGATTCCAAGTTCGTGCTACTGTAGATAATAAGTACCATACTTATGCCAAGACGATTGACATCCGAGTGAATGATGATACTGTACAATATTATTGGTTGGCTGGCCTGTTGGCTGCTTTGGGTATCTTACTAACAGCTGTTTTTTTTAATACACGATACAATCGCCTCAAGGTAAAATCTGATCAAGAAAGGAAGCTACTTATACAAGAAAACAAGATGCTGAACTTACAGCAGAAAGCACTTCAACTGCAGATGAATCCGCATTTCGTATTTAACGCTTTGAACTCGATTCAGGGTCTGATTGCAAAAGAAGATAACAAAAAAGCAAGGAGATATCTACAGCAATTTTCATCAATGATGCGAAGTGTGCTCAATCAAAGTCGAGAAGAAAAGATCTCTTTGGATGATGAAATGGCCTATCTAAAAAGTTATCTCAGTCTGGAACAAATGGCTAATAATCACAGTTTTGATTTTGATATTATCTCGCATCCAAATATGGAAGATGGAATTGACATTCCAACAATGATCATTCAACCTTTTATAGAAAACGCAATTATTCATGGAGTGAAGGGTTTGAAAGATCGTCGTGGAAATATCTCTGTCCGGTTTGATCTAGAAGGGAATAATCTAAAATGCACGATCTCAGATAATGGACTAGGTAGAAAAGCAGCGGCAAAGAATAAGGTCTCGACACATAAATCTGTTGCCATAGATGTGGTGAATGAAAGACTTAAAGGAAAAGGTGTAAAAGGTAATCCTGTGAATTATACTGATAAGCAGGATGAACAAGGGAACTCAAATGGAACAGATGTGGAGATCACTATGCCAATAAGCTAGATCAGCCTATACCTTCGACATAAAATATAATAAGAATTGAGTAAAAAAACGGATACAGAATCCACGACAAGTATTATTGTCTTCATAAAAAATCCACGCCTAGGCCATGTTAAAACAAGGCTGGCTAAAGATGTGGGAGATGAAAAAGCACTAGAAATATATCTTAGATTAACTGAACATACAAAAAAGGTGTTGGCTGAAGTTCCTAATACGAAACGATGTGTTTACTATTCAGAATTCATAGATGAGTCTGACGATTGGTCTGATGAAATGTTTATCAAAGAATTACAATCTGACGGTGACTTGGGGAAAAGAATAAAACATGCATTCTCCAAAGTATTCAAACATAGTGATAAGGCTATAATAATAGGTAGCGACTGTGCCCAATTATCCCCAGATCACATCCAACATGCGATCGACGCTCTAGAAAAGAACAACGTAGTCATCGGCCCAAGTTTAGATGGCGGCTACTATTTGCTTGGTATGGATTCTAATTATCAATTTTTATTTGAAGATATTGAATGGAGCACAGAATCTGTTTTTGAATCAACTAAATCACAATCCATTGATCATGGTTTGACAATTGCAGAGATAGAAACATTATCTGATATTGACTATATCGAGGATTGGGATAAGTACGGATTAGATTAAAGGCAAGCCCAAATGAATTGGGCTTCACACCACCAAGTCGTCCTACCAGAACCAATCATTCTCCCAGTTGAATTGGGAGAGACATTATTTTACACAGAACATGTTTTTGAAGCTACTTAAAACTAGTTGATTGATCATCGAAGACTTGGAAAAGCTTCCAGAAATCCTCCATTAAAGAAATGACCTCTGCGTCCTATGCACCTTTACGATACTTCCATTTTCCTTACTTCAAAAAATCAATATTCCTTTTCAATCCTTGAAACTTAGTCCGCTTCACTGCCGAACCAGCAAAGATCTTATCAAAAGTATCTTCTGTAATCTCCTGCCAGTCACTCTTGGTCATGCCAAGTAAATCTTCGTGTGGCAGAAACTTAGGTTCTTCGTGCGGTTTCGAAAATCGATTCCAAGGACACACTTGCTGACAAATATCACAGCCAAACATCCAGTCTTGCATTTGTGAAGAGAATTCTTTTGGTAGATCACCTTTATGTTCTATGGTCAGATATGAGATACATTTACTACCATCCATAACGTAGCCTTTTTCGCTTATCGCGTCCGTAGGGCATGCTTCTATACATCTAGTACACGTTCCGCAATGATCTTTTATCGGGTGATCATATTCTAATTCTAGATCACAGATGATTTCGCAGAGGAAAAAGTATGATCCTTTTTTAGGGTTGACCAATAGAGAATGTTTACCAACCCAGCCCAAACCTGACCGTCGAGCCCAGTCTCTCTCTAATACTGGTGCACTATCTACAAAACACCGTCCATCTATCTCTCCGAATGTTTCTTGCATCCACTTATAAAGTAGGATTAGTTTCTTCTTCACTACTTTATGGTAGTCTTTGCCGTGCGCATACATGGCAAGTTTTGGAGCTGATTGGTCCTGCTCCGCTTCGGTGTAGTAATTATACATCAGACTGATCACCGATTTTGAGCCCGGCACTAGCTGAGTAGGGTCGACTCGTTTGTCAAAGTGATTCTCCATGTATGCCATCTCCCCATGATTACCTTGATTGAGCCAGTCTTCTAGTCGCCGAGCTTCTTCATCCATGTGCTCAGATTTGGCTATAGCGATTCCCATGAAGCCGAGTTCGGTAGCTTTTTTTTTGATGAGGGATGTGGTTGTGGCTTTATTCACTTGTTATCTTATTAAAAATTTCACTAACGATCAAGCTATAATCTCGAATATTCTCTATCGTCTCATTCAGTTGTAATGCCCCAGAATCGTAAACTAAATATGAACCTTCAACTTTGCATAAGGTCATATACTGACCTGTCGCTTTGCGTGAAGGTCTTTTAACTTTGACTACTTTTCCATTTATGACGTATGAATCCTTAATTTGACTATCGACTAGATTCCTGATTGCTTTTTGCTCTTCCTTTTTGTCCACATTCAGTTTGAATACAAAACAATTATATTCTAATTGGCAATAAATTTTTAGTTTGTCATCTCCCATGAAATTCCACCAATAACCCATAAAGCCACCTGACGGATTGCTTACATAGTCCCAATCACCTGTTTTTAATTCACCTTTTAAATGCATAAAGAAGCCGATCCAGGCATCATGGTTCCTTATATTGTCTATTATTTCTTTTAATTCAAATCTTAGATAATTACGGCGGCGATTATCTAGTTCGGATATTAATTCTAAATAGTCTCTAAAAATGGAGTCTTCAATTTTCAAATCTTTTCCTTGATTTAACACTTTCATGAAGTCCTCCCTCAAATAAGGCATATAGCCATTGGCTTCTACATCATCGTAATTACTTTGATCTCCTGTTTTGAAATAGATCGGCAAAATCTTGTGACTCTTAAAATCCTCTTTCACAATATTTACGTAACGTTCTAACTGTCCAAAATGATTTTTAGTATTTGTTTTATCCTCAATTATCAATGCATACTGACCATTAACCATGCATAATACATCTATCCTTTTATATTGCTTTTCTATTCTAATTCGATTTAAATTTGGAGGGAATTTTTCCTTACAAATCTCAAATAAACTCTTTAAGAACTTAATACCCAGATTATGTAATTTAGGGTTTATGGATTTATTTTCATCTTTCGCCCAAGCTAGTAACCAACAAATAAAAGCATCTTGACTTAATTCACTAGTAGCGTATTTAAATATATTTGGTTTCATCTTTTTATAGCTTATTTGATGGTACTTTTCAAAAAACCTACAAACCTACCCGCAACACGATCCTCATTATACTCTTCCACAATAAGCCCAAAAGCGCCATCTGCCAACTTATCCCTCTTCTCCACATCTCTTGATAATGCCAGGATAGCCTCACTCATATCCTTCGGATCATTTTTAACCAAACAAATATTTTCATCATTTACAAACAGCTCCTTTATGCCTTCTGTGTCCTTCGTTATTATACATTTATTAGCCGCTGCATAATGATAAATCTTATTCGGTATTACAACATCTGTTTTGATAGATTCACCAAATACACCTAAGCAAATATCAAATTCATTGATAGCATCATTCAGCTCTGCATAAGGTACATTATTTACAAATTCTATATTAGTGACTTTTAGTTCTTCAACTAAGGCCGTTACTTTTTTGTAGGTAGATCCAGATCCTATAATCCGGAAGTGGATGGATGGCTCATCTCTGAGAAGATGTGCAGCCCTTACTATTTTATCGATCCCTTGGAGAGGATTGAAACTCCCGTAAAAGCCAACGGTCGTTTTAGCGTTTTGGGATTTCATAGTTGGAAAAAAAAGAGACGTATCCACTCCAATATAAATAACTTCATTCGTTTTTTTTATCAGATACTTATCAACTAGATACTTTTGATGTGATTTGGTATCCCATATCAGAATATCCGGCCAATAAAAGGCCAGCCAATCAACTAGGTACTTATGAGGCCCTTTCCACTTGACTTGATAGTCTAAAACTCGAGTCATATATTTCGAAATTAATGGGTCAAAAACGACAGGAGCTTTACTGGCCAATTTTATATACGCTACATCTTTGTGCCTGAACGAGGGAATGACAACAAAATCCACGCCTTTGGATTTCTCTCTGATTTCTTTAAATGTGGCCCAATTCCTTTTTTTGATTCTCAACAATTCTACAGATATATCATCCCTTTTTCCCAAACCATTGAGAAGGATTAAGTCCCGGTTATACATAAAATCTGTCTTACCAACAAAAAGTAACTTTAGCGTCATCTATCCATTGATCTTGTTAATTAAATCTGTACTCGAGTGTCCCTCTAAGAAAGGAATAATATCTACTGATCCACCGTGACCTTCCACAAAACCAGCACCGACTATATCTTCTTTTTTATAATCACCGCCTTTGACTAACACCGCTGGTATTACAGCAGATATTAAATCTATCGGAGTGTCTTCTTCAAAAACAATAACCATGTCTACAGAAGATAATGCCGCTAAAATAGAAGCCCTGCTTAGCTCGTCTTTTATCGGTCTTTCAGCACCTTTTAACCTTTTTACGGAAGCATCAGAATTAAGTCCTACGATGAGAAAATCTCCTTTGGATTTCGATTGCTCTAGATATGTAACATGACCTAGGTGAAGTAAATCAAAACATCCGTTTGTAAATACAATTTTATGTCCTATGCTCTTCAAGTCTTGAAGAAGTTCTTTGCTAGACGATATGGTTTGTATTTTGTTTTTGAGTGTCATGTTTTTTGTTAATGTTGCTTCTTTGGTTTTGGGTTTAGTGGTTTTAGTCTCTGTTTGCTTGGGCGCAAATATATAATTTGTTATCTGTTGCCGGTTCCAAATGGTGAACCTCGGGTGTTGTCTTTTTGCCCGCAATTCTACGATTTACTATACAAGCCAGTCAATGTCTGTTTGCTTGGCGCAAATATATAATTTGCTAAGCCGCCGTGCGTTTACTTTGTAAGCCTCACTTGGCCCACAATTCTACGATTTACTATACAAGCCAGTCAATGTCTGTTTGCTTGGCGCAAATATATAATTTACTAAGCCGCCGTGCGTTTACTTTGTAAGCCACACTTGGCCCGCAAATCTTTGATTTGCTATACAAGCCAGCCAATGTCTGTTTGCTTGGCGCAAATATATAATTTGCTAAGCCGCCGTGCGTTTACTTTGTAAGCCACACTTGGCCCACAATTCTACGATTTGCTATACAAGCCAGTCAATGTCTTTTTGCTTGGCGCAAATATATAATTTGCTAAGCCGCCGTGCGTTTACTTT
>JBLHWH010000201.1:0-11118 GCA_047628935.1 Halioglobus sp.
CAAATGTATAACAGAAATGAGAGACTACAAAGCTTATTTAGACTAAATCCAAATAAAAAATATAGTTCTATGATAAGTAGCGTGGTGCGAAATAATATTCTGTTTGTGTAGTTCCTACAAAAGCTAATTGGTGTCTTTTTTAGTATATTGATTATCCTTTTAGATAGAAAAACATTACAGAATAGCTTTTAATAGGTTTTATCTAATGTTAGAATCAATCTTGGTAATTAACTAATACTTTTCACCAATACCCCAAGAATTTGATTTAGCTTATCAGAAGCTTGATTGGCTACTTCAATGACCTCTTCGACAGTCGTTTCGGTTATTCGTTCTGGAGGAAAACAAACATTAGATACAATAGAAACGGCGGCGATATTCATCCCTGCATGTTTTGCCACTATTACTTCTGGAACGGTGGACATACCTACTAAGTCAGCCCCTACTTTATTGATCATTATATATTCTGCTGGAGTTTCTAAGCTAGGACCTTGCAATCCATAATATACTCCTTCATGTATTGGAATATTAAGTTGATCAGCAGCACGTTTTATTTTCTCCCTTAAGGAATGACTGTACGTTTTAAGCATGTCGGGAAACCTTGGCCCTAATCGATCATCATTCAAACCTCTTAGTGGGTGATCAGGTATTGCATTGATATGATCTTTGATGATAACTAGATCTCCTGCATTGTAATCTCCGTTGACACCACCAGATACATTTGTGAATATAATCGAATCTACTCCCAATTCTTTGAGTACACGAATTGGGAATGTTAGTTCTTTACTGCTATATCCTTCATAATAATGCCATCGGCCAGCCAATATTAGTACTTTTTGGCCATTCAACTTGCCTACGACCAACTTACCTTTATGACTTTGTACAGTACTCTGGGGAAAGTATGGAATATCTTTATAATCAATGCTATCACACTCAACCATTCCATCAACTATGCTGCTCAGGCCTGTACCCATCATTATCGCTGTGGAAGGAATCGGTCGGCCAATTAAATTTGAAATACATTCAGCAGATGAAAATATTTTCTTATAGTAAAATTCTATATCCATCATAAATCCTTAGTAAGGTCAATGTAAAGTTTATACAAGTAGCCCGTGAATAAAAACAAAATAAGGCCTATGGTAAAATAATGGGTTTCTAATTCGAAATACTCATCTAATTTTTGACCTCCAAAAATTCCTAAAAAAAATATACCTGCCATTTGAAAACCAAGCCCTGTATATTTCATCAAGTTTTTGGTCTTCTTATTTTCGTCTGGCTTTGGCTTTACTTTCATACTTCCATCTTAAGTAATCAAAATTTGCTTTGTAAAAAGTAAGATATCACCATCCAGCCTAGTACTCGAAGCCTATCACCTAGAGACTTTTACCAACCTAAATCCTTCTATTTACAATCACTCTAATAACAATCCGAAATCATAAAGTGGAGCTCTATCTGCCCCATTCGTCGATCAACTGATATATATGTGGTAAGTTTCTTCCTGCACCGTCAAAATCCAGACCATAACCGATTACAAACTTCGTAGGTATTTGAAAGCATTTATAATCTACATCCACCTTATATTTTGCAGCATCAGGCTTTTCAAGTAGCGTACATATTTTCAAAGATTTCGGTTTTTGCTTTTCGATCACAGGTACGTATTGATTCAATGTAAAACCACTGTCTATAATATCCTCTACTATAACTACATGTCTTCCTGTAAGGTCTTTTTCGTTAGGAATTTTGACCTCTAACCTACCAGTACTAGCAAGACCTTTATAAGAAGAGACTTTTACAAAATCTATATCGCAAGCAATATCCATATTTCTAATCAAATCCGCTGCAAACATGAACGCTCCATTCAAAACAACTAAAAATAGAGGGTTTTTACCATTATAGTCCGTTTCAATAATCTTTGCAACTTCTCTTATTCTGTTTTGTATTTCTATAGCGCTCAGGTAGATCGCAAAATCTAAAGCCCCTATCGTAACTACATCTTTTTTATCGCTGAAGTACATCATTTCAGTCCGTATTTATCTATTAAGTATATCAATGAAGCCATTGATGCGGCTCCTAATTCTAATTCTCTTTTATTTACCGCTTCTATCTGATCTATCTCAGTATGATGGTAATCAAAATATCTTTGTGAGTCTGGTCTTAAACCAATAAGTAACCCTTTTTGATCTTTTAAAGGTCCAATATCTGCACCTGACCCTCCAGTTGTAAAATACAAACCATAACTCTCTAATAAAGGCAACCATTTACTCACTCTTGCATAAAACGGTTTAAGCACTTCAGCATGACCATCAAAGCTAAAGCCTCTAGGTACAAAACCACCTGCGTCAGATTCTAAGGCTGCAAGGTGATATTCTCCTTTTTCATTTGAAACACGAGCATATTCTTTCCCACCCGCTAAACCATTTTCTTCATTCATGAACATGACACACCTGATTGTACGCTGTGGTCTATAACCTATGCCATTGAGAATATCAATCACTCCAAGTGAATGTGCACAACCTGCACCATCATCATGAGCTCCACCTCCTACATCCCATGCATCCAGGTGTCCACCTATTAAAATTATTTCATCTGGATAAGTTGTCCCTTTAATCTCACCGATCACATTATATGATACAGCTTCCTCGCCTGGTGCACAGTTGTTTTTTACAGTCATTGTCACTGTCTCCTTTTTTAGAAGATCGCTTAAGAAACTAGCATCGTTAGTACTGATAGCTAAACTAGAAACTTTAGGAAATTCCTCTTTGTACACCATTGTACCTGTATGTGGGTAATCGTCTTGCCGAAGTGTCATTGATCTCACTATTGCGCCGACTCCTCCATATTCTGCAGCTTTTGAAGCCCCCCATACGCGTTGATCTACTGCACCTCCATATGCATTGAATGTTCTTAATTGGGTAGGGTCCATAGGCCTGTTATAGAATACAATTTTACCTTCTATCGCTTCTCTCCCTAGCTTTTCTACCTCATCTAATCCTTGTACCTCTATAACTTCTGCAGTAATTCCATCAGGACCAGTTCCATATGAATTCCCTAGAGATAAAGCATTTAATCTCTTACTCTGATCCTCATACTTCTTATAATCTCCCCATGTAATATTAACATATTCAGGATCACCTCTGTGCCATTTTTTTACTTCACATGGTTGTAATGATGTAGAACTAAATCCTAAAGTATCCATCACCATTTTGGTGTACTGGACAGCTTTTTCAGCATTTTCGCTACCCGCTAGTCTGCCCTTACATTCTGTAGCAAGGTGCTCCAACCAAACATAAGTAGAACTTTCAGTCAAGGCATAATTGTGAATATCTTTTATAAACAAAGCATCATCATCAACATCATCACCTGATATTTCAGTTTGACAAAATGATAGATGTGTTGTGCATCCTATAAAAATTAGTGATAAAATTATTCGTAAGGTCATATGAAATATTCTACTTTAGCATTTGGACGATTTCAATTGTTGACAAATCGACATTTATTTAAATATAAAAGCAATATAGTGAAGTATAGTTTACCTACTCAAAATATAAATGATTACATGTCAAGAATATTTACATTTTTACTTTTAAGTGTTTTTCTTGTTTTAGCTCCTTCCATTACAAATGCACAAATCAGACCATATGATAATGGTGAGATTATGGTTCTTCGTAAAGGCGCTCTCCAATCTGACAATTATTATAGTAATAATTCATTTAAAGAATCCAACCAGCATTCACTGAGCACTTTATTTAGATATGGATTATCTAAAAACTTTCAATTGCAATTTGGCTGGTCGGCACAAAAAGACAAAACTGACATTAAAAATGTCTCCTCAGAAACAGCCAATATTGGTCTCAAAATCCATTTGACAAATGATAGTAAGTTCTTACCTGCACTCTCTGCAATTGTATCTACCAACTTAACTTTTGATCCAGAGAAAAATCCATTTAGCCCAAGCATTAACTTGCTTTATGAAAAATCAATCAGCTCAAATGTGAATGCAAACGGTAATCTTCAAGTAACGCTCAATGAACAATCAGGTGATTTCAGGACTAATTATGCCTTCAATCTAGAAGCTGATGTTACCAATTGGCAAACAACATATGTTGGGCTTAGAGGAAACTCTGATCCGTTCCAAAAAGAAGGATCCACTTACCAACAACATTTAGAAATAGGTATGTTGTTTTGGGTATATGATGGGATTGTGCTCTACCCTTTTTATGATATAGGTTTGAATGATAGTTCTGGTGATATATTTAATCTTGGGGCGCTGTTTACGTTGGGAAAGTAAGTTTTACTCTAAAAATTAATTATTCGCTTCAATTTATCACGATAAATTAATAACAATAAAGTGTTCAAAATACTTCTTCATTACTTTACTTTTATTGTTTGCTTGCAGTAAAGGTGAAAAAACAAGCATATCCAATAACACACAAGAAATTTAAAAATCTAGAAACTCAACTATTCGTTACAAATATAAACGTTGTTTTTATACTGCTTTTTTATACTCTTACTTGAGTTACATATCAAGCTCTTTTGGTTTTCAGGAGATCGCACAAAAAACCACCCTTTGTTAGACAAATTATGATAATGAAAAAAGGTTAGAAACTCTCATTTCTAACCTCAACTATCACGATAATCCAATTATCTCTTTATTAATTTATAGACTTACTGGTAATTACATCTTCACCAAACGCTCTGAAAATATAGTATTACCATCCATCAATTTCAATGTGTAAACTCCTTTGGGTAAAAATGAAATATCAATTCCATCTTTTGTAAGATTTTGATTTGTATAAACTTTATTACCCGACATGCTGTATATTTCTATTACCGAAGTCTTCCGTAAATCAAGCCCTACTACTTTTATGATATTCTTACTTGGATTAGGATATATCTTTAGATTACCTTGAATACTATTTAAATCATTGGTAGCTGTAAATATCTGAAGCTCTGGGCACTCCTCATTATTGAAACATCCGTATTCATTGACATTAAATATCCAAACATCTGTTGAAACACCTATCTCATCTATTGCTCCCATAGCGGTTATGCTTCCATCTTCCTCTTCTATGATATCTCTAACCAAGAAAGTTCTATCTTCTCCATCTTCAAAATCTGGATGCCTATATCTATGCGTCCAGATCTCATTTCCGTCATTGTCATATTTTGTTATGAAGCCATAGTATTCTTTCACTTCTGATATTTCTTCTTTTATCTGTCCATAGCTATAGAAGTAATCTCCTCTCCCTGCTTCTATTTTGGAGATATACAAATAATCACTTCTAGGTGTTTTGAATGTATACTGTTTCTCAAATATACCATTTGCATCTCTCCATATAAAGGCTGGGGTTTCTATTTGAAGACAACATAGAAATTCTTCGAACCACATTTCCTTATTTAATTTTGTAAGAATACGACCATCAGATAATTCTATACTAGCTAAGTTTTTTCCTGAGAAAGCTAAGGTGTCTATTGCCTCAGATTCCCAAAGTACATCTCCATCTGGATTGATCTTCATTACATATCCAAAACTAGTAAATTCATTTTCAAATCTTTTCACATGACTTACCAGTAAATTACCATCCTCAGTCGTGTTTTGATGATATATTAAGGCATACGGAGCTTCTGGATTGTAAGACCTAGTCCATTCTAATTCTCCACTTTCTAGATCATACTTACTAATTCCCATATGAAATTTATCGCCTATATAATAGATGTATGTATTATATTGCGCTCCTTCCAGTAACAAGCTCGATATTGCCCAAGTTGTATCAGAAAATGCTATTGTTGTATCTACTGATTCAATTTGACCATCTGGCAATATTTCTCCACGAAAACTTTTAGGTATTTTTCTATCCGTAGCGAAGTAATAGAGTTTCTCATCATAAGCTATGATAGGGGTCTTACAAAAAGAAACGTCATCGATAAAGGAGATTGTATAATTAAGTTCATTTTCAAATTTTATTAATTGAGAATTTACACCATCTTCATCACTAAATATTCCCGTCAATAATATAAAATCGTTTACTCTTATCATATCAGTAGAAACAACGTTTCTTACTTCATTCGATATAATAATATTATAATTCTCTTGTCCTAGAATATTTGAAGTGAATAATAATAATATAAGATTAGCCTAAAATGCATTTTTCATATATCAAATTTTAATTGATAATAATTCTTTGTGTATTCATGGTGTTGTTGCTATCTACTACAGATAAGAAATATAGTCCTGATGATAGATTTTCAACATTTAGCACATAGTTTCTATCATTTATCACTTTGCTATAGACCAAGTTACCATAAATAGCTAGTCATAAGGATAGGCTTCAAACTATCTGAACTGATATGGTTATAGTACCCTGTCCAAGTTCCTCCACCTTTTATGTGGATTATTTGGGTGGAATCACACTTTGTGCAATGGTTTGAGTTTCTCATACCTTACATATTCCTACGATACTGCCCTCCTACCTCATACAAAGCATTCGTAATTTGACCCAATGAACACTTCTTAGCTGCTACCATCAAATGCTCGAAGATATTTTTATTCTGAATACTCGCGGTCTGCAGTTCTTTTAATATAGCTGCACTCTCATCTTTGGACGCATCTTTTAGATTTTCTAATGTTTTGATTTGATCCATTTTCTCCTCCTCAGTAGCTCGGATTACTTCTTCTGGAATCACGGTTGGCGATCCATCTTTAGATAGAAATGTATTCACTCCTATAATCGGGAATTCTCCAGTATGTTTGAGCATCTCATAGTGCAGGCTTTCTTCTTGGATCTTACT
The DNA here is from genome assembly GCA_047628935.1 of Halioglobus sp. Lineage (GTDB taxonomy): Bacteria > Bacteroidota > Bacteroidia > Chitinophagales > Saprospiraceae > CAJXUU01. The sequence continues at coordinate 6,787 of JBLHWH010000201.1, forward strand.
TCTCTGATACATCGTTTCCATCGCTCCTAATACTCCTCCACGCTCTGTGATTTTATCAAATTCTGTTAAGACAGCCTCTTCTACTAAATCCGTCAATTCCTCTATGATAAATGATCCTTGAAGTGGATTTTCATTCTTAGCAAGACCTAATTCGTGATTGATAATCATTTGGATAGCAACAGCACGTCTTACAGATTCTTCTGTAGGAGTGGTGATAGCTTCATCGTATGCATTTGTGTGTAACGAGTTACAGTTATCATATATCGCATACAATGCTTGGAGCGTAGTTCTGATATCGTTGAATGAAATCTCTTGCGCGTGCAATGATCTTCCACTCGTTTGGATATGATACTTCAGTTTTTGTGATCTATCATCCGCACCGTACTTTTCTCTCATGGCTTTAGCCCATATTCTTCTAGCTACACGACCGATTACTGCATATTCAGGATCAATACCATTACTAAAAAAGAAACTTAAATTTGGTGCAAATTTATTAATATCCATCCCTCTCGATAGATAGTATTCTACGAAAGTGAATCCGTTTGAAAGTGTAAATGCCAGTTGAGTAATAGGATTGGCTCCAGCTTCAGCAATATGGTATCCAGAAATCGATACAGAATAAAAATTCCTAACCCCTTCATCGATAAAGTACTGCTGTACATCACCCATGATTTTGAGTGAAAACTCAGTACTGAATATACAAGTATTTTGTGCCTGATCTTCTTTGAGGATATCAGCTTGTACTGTTCCTCTTACAGAAGTCAAGGCTTTTACCTTCATTTGATTATAAATATCAGCATCAAGTACTTCATCACCCGTAAGTCCAAGTAGCATAAGACCTAAGCCATCATTTCCTTTTGGCAGATCACCATAATATACTGGTCGATTTAATCCTTTATCATCGAATTTGGCTTTGTGGGCAGCTTCTACCTTTGTTTCTAGACCGTGCTCTGTGATATATCTTTCACATTGTTGGTCTATCGCAGCATTCATAAAGAAAGCACATATCGTAGCCGCGGGTCCATTAATAGTCATAGATACAGAAGTACTCGGCTGACAAAGGTCAAAACCTGAATACAACTTCTTTGCATCATCGAGACAACAAATACTTACTCCAGCATTCCCAATCTTCCCATAGATATCCGGTCTGTGATCGGGGTCTTCTCCGTACAATGTCACAGAATCAAATGCCGTACTCAATCGGTTTGCTGGCGTATCTAGAGAAAGATAATGGAATCTCTTATTCGTTCTTTCTGGTCCTCCTTCTCCTGCAAACATCCGAGTAGGGTCTTCTCCTTTCCTTTTGAAAGGGAATACACCTGCTGTATAAGGAAACTCACCAGGTACATTCTCCTGCAGATTCCATTTTAGAATATCACCCCAATCACTATACTTTGGCAAAACAACTTTAGGAATATCACTTCCAGAAAGAGACTTAGTAGTAGTTTCTACCTTGATCTCTCTATTTCTTACCTTATATATAAATTCTGGCTTTTTATATGATTCTACTTTCTCATCCCAACCTTCTACTATACGCTTGCAAGATCCATCCATATCTTCGAATGTCCTTGTCAATTGATTTTCTACTGCTTCTTTTATAGAATCATCAGGTACGATTCCAGCTGTAATATTCAGTGCATAAGCTTGAGATGCTAATTTGGATTGCTTCTTTGCCCATTTATCATAGTTTCTATTACTCTCAGATATCTCTGAAAGGTACCTAACCCTTGCAGGCGGAATAATATATATTTTCTCACTTTCACCATCTAAGAAAATACTCTGAAGTGGAAATTTTGCACCAGTTTTTTCTTGGATGGTATCCATTATTTTACGATAGAGTGTATTCGTTCCAGGATCATTGAATTGAGATGCTATTGTTCCGAATACAGGCATTGTATTAGGATCATCATGCCACAGATCATTATTTCTTTGATATTGTTTTTTGACATCTCTGAGCGCATCAAGCGCTCCTCGCTTATCGAATTTATTGAGTGCTATTACATCAGCATAATCAAGCATGTCAATTTTCTCCAACTGAGTAGCCGCTCCATATTCGGGAGTCATGACGTACATGCTTACATCAGAGTGATCTACTATTTCTGTATCTGACTGACCTATACCGGAGGTCTCCAGAATGATCAAGTCATAATTGGCAGCCTGAAGAATATCCATAGCGCCTTTGATGTGCTTCGATAGCGCAAGATTACTCTGTCTTGTTGCCAATGACCTCATATATACTCGATCATTATTGATGGCATTCATACGGATTCTATCTCCTAGCAGTGCTCCTCCTGTTTTTCTTTTTGATGGATCTACGGATACGATTGCAATATGCTTCTCAGGATATTCAATTAAAAACCTTCGTACCAATTCATCTACCAAACTTGATTTTCCAGACCCCCCAGTTCCTGTAATTCCTAATATTGGAGCATTGGTAGATTGCTTTTCGATGTCAGCCATCCATCCTTGATGAAGATCTGGAAAGTTTTCGATAGCGGTGATTAATCTCGCTACAGCCCCCGGTTTTCTTGAAGATAAATCTTTGAGTTCTCCATTTAATTTTTCACCAATTGGATAGTCGCAATTTTGCAATACATCATTGATCATACCCTGCAATCCCATCTTACGTCCATCATCTGGGCTATAGATATGAGAGATACCATAATCATGCAGATCTTTGATCTCTGTAGGAAGGATCGTGCCACCTCCACCACCGAAGATTTTGATATGTCCACAACCCTTTTCCTTGAGAAGATCGTAGATATACTTGAAGTACTCATTGTGCCCGCCTTGATACGAAGTGATCGCTATACCTTGCACATCTTCTTGGATAGCAGTATCAACAATTTCTTTTGCAGATCGGTTATGTCCGAGATGTATAATCTCAGCACCAGATCTCTGCATAATCCTACGCATGATATTGATCGCTGCATCATGACCATCAAAGAGTGATGCTGCGGTTACGATTCTAATTTTATATTTCGGTTGGTAAGGTGCTTGTACCTCCATAAGTTATTGTTTGTGTTAGGGAGTGCGAAGGTACAGAATAAAGAGGAAGGATATTGTCAGATAATTATTGAATTTTTGGGTTTGATTATAATATTCTCATTATCCCACAGTCCATCCAGTTTTATTAAATCATTCATTATAATTTACATAAACTGTAGTAATATTCATATTTATCATCACAGAATACATTGTCATTCACATTAAGATATGAAATAACTAAAAATAATTCTAAAACCGAACTCACCTCAACACAAAAATGAACAAAACCTCATACAATTGACTAAATAATGAACAAAACTACATATAATGTAAATATTGCTGAATTATAATTGCATATTATAAATATTCGTTTTATATTTGTCTTATCAAATCATTCAAAAGTGGATGTAAACACATAATCATTGTGAGGTGATGAAATTGGCAGATAAGGGTTTTAGTGTAGCGTTTTCTTTAAAACGTGGGCTAAAGCACAACTACTTTCAATTCATCAGCTGAACTTATATCATTGTGAGGTGATGAAATTGGCAGATAAGGGTTTTAGTGTAGCGTTTTCTTTAAAACGTGGGCTAAAGCACAACTACTTTCAATTCATCAGCTGAACATATATCATTGTGAGGTGATGAAATTGGCAGATAAGGGTTTTAGTGTAGCGTTTTCTTTAAAACGTGGGCTAAAGCACAACTACTTTCAATTCATCAGCTGAACATATATCATTGTGAGGTGATGAAATTGGCAGACATGCCCTCCTGTCTCGGGGGTGGAGAGTCCGCGATAAACGTTAGGTAATGGGTGGACCACATAAGATTTTCCCAAATTCGTAAGAAAATTGCTTAACAGCTAAGCGCTCCGTGAAGGTTCGAATCCTTCTCTCACAGCTAAGTACTTTCAAAAATAAAATTTTTGAAAGTACGACGAGCAGGTATAGCAATTCCGAAGGAAATGCGGGCCTGCGAGAACAACCCCCTTCTTTAGACACCAAAGTAAAAAAATAAAATTTTTGAAAGTACGACGAGCAGGTATAGCAATTCCGAAGGAAATGCGGGCCCGCGAGAAAACACGTCTTCGTTAGACACCAAAGTAAAAAAATAAAATTTTTGAAAGTACGACGAGCAGGTATAGCAATTCCGAAGGAAATGCGGGCCTGCGAGAACAACCCCCTTCTTTAGACACCAAAGTAAAAAAATAAAATTTTTGAAAGTACTACGAGCAGGTATAGCAATTCCGAAGGAAATGCGGGCCTGCGAGAACAACCGCCTTCTTTAGACACCAAAGTAAAAAAATAAAATTTTTGAAAGTACGACGAGCAGGTATAGCAATTCCGAA
>JBLHWH010000202.1:0-11110 GCA_047628935.1 Halioglobus sp.
AGGAGTACTCTATGCGATGAGATAATCGCTTATCTTCTATCTTAGAGAAAATACGAGGTATTAGTTTTACTGTTTCCATCCCCAAACATATATAATTATTTCTTAATGTGTGGTGGAAATTCTATACGCGTTTGCCCTGAATACATCTAGCTTGACTTAATACTATAACAAAACAGGCAGTAAGCAATGAAACCAATAACGATCGCATAGCATCAATGTTGAAAACCTCGAATGATCATTCATGTATTAATCTTGTATTTGCTAGCGCAATTGCTTTTTCGGCTTCTAATAAATTAGTAAGCGACCTATACATCTGGTGTTTATAAAATTCACTTTTGATAGTACACTCGATATATAGCATCAGCATAATCATCTGAAATCAGCATACTTCCATCTGACATAAGTTCCATATCAACTGGTCTGCCCCAAACTTCTGATTTATCAGCACTCAACCAACCTGATATAAAAGGCAATCGCTCATAAGTCCCATCTTCCTTTTGATGAACTCTTACGATATCGTATCCTATTTTTTCTTTCCGGTTCCAAGATCCGTGACGAGCAACAAATGCGTCGTTTTGATATTCGACCGGAAAGTTTGTTTTAGTATAAAACTCCATCCCTAAAGGAGCTGTATGCGGACCCATTTTTAAAACAGGAGGGACAAAATCAGCGCAAGATTTGCCAACCCCAAATTCTGGATCCAGTTTATCTCCTTGATGGCAATATGGGTATCCGAAATGTTGCTTTTTTGAAGTAGCCTTATTGATTTCGCATTCTGGTTCTTCATCACCCATCCAGTCACGTCCGTTATCCGTAAACCATAATTCGCCAGTAGTTGGATGCCAATCAAATCCTACAGTATTTCTGATTCCTTCGTGTTCGATTCTCATGTCTGTACCGTCGGAATTCATACTTGTGATAGATGCAAAGATGGGTTCTTCAGATTCACAAATGTTACATGGCGCACCTACTGGCACATACAATCTACCATCGGGCCCAAAAGCAATATATTTCCATCCGTGATGCGTCTCCGTAGGGTATTGATCATACACAACTTCAGGTGTTCCCGGGTTGTCAAGATGATTTTCTATGTCTTTGAATCGTAGGATTCTATTTACTTCTGCCACATACAAGTCACCATCTTTTATAGCTACGCCATTGGGCATGTTGCCTTCGGTGAGTAGCGTATACTTTTTATCCCCTCTGCCGTCCTTATCTGTATCAACAATTGCATAAACATTCCCCTTACTCCGAGTACCTACGAACAATGTTCCATTGGGAGACAAACACATTGATCGAGCATTTACAATAGAATCCGCGTATACATCTATCTTAAACCCTTCAGGCATCTGCAATCCATTAATATTTAAGCCGCCTTCGTATGCAGAAGAAGAAACTTTGATGGGAGGGTTTACGGGAAATTTTTGATACGTAAAATATGCTGCAATAGCTAGTATCGGAATAAGAAGTGTGAAGTATTTTAGAAATTTCATGCTTATGATTTTAATCGAATCAAATATAGTCCAAATAATAATTTTTTATGCTGTATTTAGATTCTCCATGAGATATGAATCCCCAAAAACGGAATCCTATATAACTTGATACATCTATTATTCGTAATTTAGCATCTTAAAAATAAACAAAATCCTTTTTATATGTCATTTTTTAGTATTGGCGGTAGAGTGAAAAATAAGCGATTCGACTATATTCCTCAGCATTATGATCCATCTGTTGAAGATCTAAAAGCTCGTATGGTAAAGTATGGAAGTCCAGATATTTCTGATGCTGAATTAGCCAAAGCTAGAATAAAAACAGGGTTTAGAATCAAGGCAAGAGGAAATAAAGAAGCTCTAAAAGAGGGAAATAAAAAATCTAATATCCGGTTGCTGTTGGTTGCTGTTGGTTTGATCATTTCGAGCTTGTACATGTTGCAATCTGACGTATTCTTTAAGTTTATTGATGGACTGTTGACCTAGTTAATTACAAATCACCAGAAGTGAAAATTATTATATAAGGCTGGATGAAGGTGTTTTCTATCCTAGCCTTTTTGCTCATTTCTTGCAGAAGCCGATCAATGACTCCGTTTTCTGCGAAAGCTGGCCTATGTCTCAAACAAATTACCTAAACTTGCGCAGAGAAAACGTTTATTGGTCATTTACTGTCAAAAAAAGGGGAATAAGATACGTTCAATAAACTTCTATTATCCGAAGTTTGTCATCAATGAACCGTTCACAGATTAAGAACACAAGAATTACAATATGCAACTTTACAGTACAAACAACCCAGACAACATTGTCGATCTAAAAGAGGCTGTCCTAAAGTCCCTTCCTAAAGATAAAGGGCTTTACATGCCCACCCATATTCCTACGTTATCGTCAGACTTTATCGATCGTATCGAGGAATACTCTTTTGTAGATATTGCTTACGAGGTAGCTACTACCTTGATAGGTGATTATATCTCTATAAAAGATTTGCGTGGTATTATCGATCGGGCGATAAACTTCCCTGCACCGGTAAAAATGCATGATGATAGTATTGGAACGCTTGAACTTTTTCATGGTCCTTCATTGGCTTTTAAAGATTTCGGAGCTCGTTTTATGGCCGAGTTGATCTCGCATTTCATAAAAGGAGAAAAGCAAAACATCACAATCTTAGTAGCAACTAGCGGGGATACTGGAGGTGCTGTGGCTGCGGGTTTTTACAATACTCCTGGTATCGAAGTGATCATTCTCTACCCTAAAGGTAAGGTGAGTGACCTTCAAGAAAAACAACTGACCACACTAGGAAAAAATATCACTGCCTTAGAAATCGACGGCACTTTCGATGATTGTCAAGCAATTGTGAAGCAAGCATTTCTTGATCCTGAATTGACCAAAAAGTATAACCTCAGTAGTGCGAATAGTATCAATATTGCTCGATTAATACCACAAACGTTCTACTATTTTGAAGCTTACAAGCAAGTGAAAAAATATGGTAAAAAGATTGTCTTTTCTGTACCAAGTGGAAACTTCGGTAACCTCACAGCTGGATTATTGGCCAAAAAAATGGGTCTGCCTATAGATCACTTTATAGCCGCTACAAACATCAATAAGATTGTGCCAGATTACCTAGAAACCGGGATCTACGAGCCTAGACCTTCTGTGGCTACCATATCGAATGCTATGGATGTTGGCGCCCCGAGTAATTTTACTAGACTACTTGCGCTATATGACAATGATTACCATGCTTTAAAATCTGATGTCTCTGGATTTCATCTAAATGATGAAGACGACCAACAAGTAATGAAGGATATTTACGATCAACACAATTATGTTGCAGATCCTCATGGAGCTATCGGTTATGCTGCAATCAAAGAGTTCCAAAAATCTAATCCTGGTTATCTTGGTGTCTATCTTGAGACTGCACATCCCGCTAAGTTTTTAGATGTTATGAAGGATGTGTTGCCCATACCTACAGATGTGCCTGATCGTCTGCAAGCAGTCGCTAATAAAGAAAAAGTCGCTCATTTTTTGGCTCCAGAATTCGAAGCAACCAAAGGGTGGTTAATGAATAGGTAAACTATTTCTATTGTATGAGCTCGTCATTTATCGTTTAGTCCAAACTGATCGAGTGTTTAGCGCAACTGTTATTGTAGAGTCGCCCTGCATCAAGCTCTTTTCTTGAGTATTTGATAATACTAATTCTTCAGCGGTCAGTGACGCTATAATAGACACCTGTTCTCCGGCCATCAAACCAAGATTGACTCCTACGATTTGCACACCGATGAATGGACCTCCTGCTGTCAATATATTATCTTCTATTTTATATGTGCCACTTCCTGATGCATTTGTATACATCAATGCTTCAAAGACTTTGCCTCCATTGGCATCAATGGTTTCGTTAGTTACACTATATGACCCTGCGGTTACGTAACTGCCTTCTGTAAAATTGATCACATATTCTACCTCACCACTGGTGACTGTAATATCCTTTTCGTTTGTTGATCCTCCTTTCATTGTAGAGGCTGTACCATCCCCATTCAACTGAACCAGATCCCACGAACCAACTAATATTTCATTTGAATCAGAAGAACTGTCGCCGCAGGCGGCCAAAAAAAGAATTGCGAAAACAAATAAGGTGTGGGTAATTTTCATGGCTATACATTAAGTCTTTTATGAAATCTATACGCAAAAATATATAAAATTATTCGTGTGACTATTCGTGTGAATAATAACCTAACGTATTCTATTCTACAGATGTCCTTGACTATTCTTCAATTTTGAAGTAATTTTGTCACAAAAAGGTAATTACTGTCGTTAAACAATAGTTGACCATTAATCAATTACGTTAAAATAAATCATGCAATTATGAAAATTACTTTATCAAGAATTTTTTGGCTCTTTACTATTGCCCTTTTGGCTCAATCCTGTGATGACCATATCAAATCAACTTACATAGATTATACAGATGAGGAATATGAGCAATTGACACAACGTCTCGATTTACCTTCAGAATTATATGATTATAGTCCTGACTTCGAAGAAGATTTCTTTAATAATCACCTTGAAGAAGGGAATATACAGTCCCGAAGATCTAGCCACAAGGCAACACTGGGCAGAGTACTATTTTATGACAAGACACTATCTATAAATAAAGTGATTTCTTGTGCCTCTTGTCATCAACAAAGTCTAGCTTTTGCAGATGATGTAGCTTTTAGTGAAGGTTTCGATGGTGAATTAACTACTAGAAACTCCCTCCCTCTTGGAAATACTATCGGTTTTGAAACATCTTACAGAGGAGGAGGAGGAGATGGCGGTTTCCCTGATCCTGGGAATCAAGCCCTTTTCTCTTGGGACGAATCTAATACTAATATTTCTTCTCAATCAAAAGCAGCAATCACAAGTGAAATTGAGATGGGGCTTAATATGAGTGAATTGGTAAAACGATTAAAAACACACGAAGATTATAAAATCCTTTTCGAAAAGGCATACGGAGACCGAGATATTCTTGAACATAGAGTGTTAGAAGCAATTGAAGAGTTTGTAAACAGTATCGTATCAAATCATTCTAAATTTGATGCTGAATCTATTGCATCTGATCTTAATATTTTTGAAGACTTTCGTGGCTATACGGCTCAAGAAAACACTGGCAAAACACTATATATGAACAATTGTGCTTCTTGTCACTCCTTAGATCATCAGTTCACTGCAGTAGCTACGGCTAATAATGGGCTTGATTTGAACTATGAAGATAAAGGAGTAGGAGAGCATTCTTCCGACCCAATAAAAACGGGTGTATTCAAAGTACCTTTCTTAAGAAACATAGAACTTACGGGTCCTTATATGCATGATGGAAGATTCGCCACATTGGATGATGTTATCAATCATTACAGTGAAGGAATTCAAAATCATGATAATCTTCATTTTAACCTCAGATCTGATAACGCAGCTAAAAAAATGAATTTTACAGATGAGGAGAAAGCTGGTTTAAAAGCATATTTACTTACTCTTACAGATACGCAAGTAATTGCCGATGCGAAGTTTTCAGATCCGTTTAAGTAATGTTAAAAAAACAACTTATCCATTTGATGCCGATCTTTTTGTCCCTATTCTTCGTTACAAAAATACTCATTATGCTCGGCACAACTCCGCTTTTTGCACCTCGACTATGAACAAAATCTCTAGCCTCAAATGACCATCTCATTTTTTGCCATTACTAAGTAAGAAAATCGATAAAATGAAAGAATAAAAAGAGGATTCGTTTTGTATTCTCTTTTTATTTCTCATAATATCCACTCCTCATGAAACATGAGCCCTTGATCTAACTTGTCAATAGTCTTTGCTATTTTTCGATCTTTAGCTTCATCAGATTTTACGCTGTAGATATAATCTATGTATTGCTTTTTGCTCGTTTCACTTAATCCATAAAAGAAGCTTGATGCAATAGTAAACTCATCTAATACAGCTTGAAATTCATCTGGAATATCTACAGCACTGTTATCATTGTAAAGTTCAATAAACACAATGTCTCAAACTTCCTTTTTTATCTTTTTCCGAATAGCTGCTTTTATTGGTAGAAATAGTTGCTTATCCTTGATAGGACTCCATTTGAACTGTTCTTTCTCAAAATCATCTACCAACACTTTTACAATATACCAACCAAAAGGCAATCCTTTTTTTGGAATTGAAATCGGCAATAAAACATAAGACCATGCTCCTTTTCAATTCATTTTTTGGATTTGAAAACCACCCTTTACTATTGGTTTGGTCATGAAGTTAAACAATTCAATTTTTACTGTGTATGTTTAAGTATAGAATTACATTTCTACCTTTGCTATTCTCTTGTGTATTTCTCTAACTTCCATCAATGCTGCTGATCCATACCATGGAATGAGCTCCATAACCAAGCTTCCTTGCTGGATAGCAGGGTCTGTTTCTACTAGTGCTTTGGCTTCTTCTTCTGTTTTAACATCAAAAATATAGTTGCCCCTCAAGTCACCATCATTTATAAATGGCCCGGCAAGGACTAACTTCCCCTGTTCCGCTAAGCGGCCTATATTTTCCATGTGTCCAGCTTGTAACTTTGCAGCTTCTTCCTCACTTCGTTCTCTGTTCGGTCCTCGCTTAAGAAGTGCCATTACATCTTGATGCATACCATAATCGTCCGCTCCTACTTTGGCTGCTCTTATAGAATCAAAAGTAATTTCAGAAGGTTCTTCTAATGTGATTTCTGTTGACGTAGATTTTGGTTCGCATGCTGCAACTAGCACTACCAAACCAATAATCATGAATAATAAATTTTTCCTTTGTATAAGATTAGACAACTAATATAGAGGACATTTATGATACAATGAGGTCTAAATAGATTAATTCACTTTTGTTTTTACAATGTGCATTATCAACATGTTACCCAAATAAGTATTCAAACACTCCGAAAGTTCTCAGCAAAACCAGAAGTACAATCACCACTAAAAACCGATAAGCATAGAGATTTGCATTTTTAATTTTTGATGCATAATTAGCAGTTAAGAATCCTCCTGCAGCTGTACCTATAGATAATACTCCACCAATCTTCCAATCGATCAATCCATTATAATGAAAAATAAAGATGGATATAACGGTGTAAAGAACAACTAGGATTAATTTCAGCGCATTGGCTTTGATTATGGTATATTTCGATACCAAAACAGCTGCCATCAAGAAGACGATGCCCATACCCATCTGTATGAATCCACCGTATACTCCAATAGGAAAATAGATGATGATTAGTTTCCACCAAGGAAGGGTTGTCACTTCGCTTGTCTCTCTAACCCACCTCTTTGGATTGACTATGATCGAAAGAAAAAGAACAACAACTAAGTACTTAAATATATCCTTGAATTGTTCGTTGCTAACATTGACCGCTAATAAAATACCAACGACGGCCCCAAGACAAACCGTTATTAATATCCATTTACCTTTTTCGATGGATAACTTTCCATTTTTATAATAGCCTAGGCTTCCCGCGACTCCATTTGCTAGTATATTGACACGATTGGTTCCGTTGGCCATGTTGGCAGGTAAACCGAGAACTTCCATCAATATTGTAAGCGTGATTATGGATCCATATCCAGCGAGGGTATTCATAATTGCAGCTATGAATCCCCCTGTGATGGCTATGGCGTAATGGTAAAATTCTAGTTCCACTAGTCGGGAACTTCTTGACAAAGCTCTACTAATACCCCTCCTGCCGTTTTTGGGTGGACGAAGCATACATATTTATTGTCTGCACCTCTTTTTGGTTCTTCGTTCAAAAGTTGAAAACCTTCTGATTTGAGTCTCTTCATCTCCGCTATTATATCTGTCACAGCATATGCGATATGATGCATACCCTGTCCTTTTTTTGCCAAATATTTACTTAAAGGACCATCATCACCAATCGGAGCTAACAATTCAATTTTATTCGGTCCTTGGCGAAAAAACGAAGTTGTAACTTTCTCAGATAATACCTCTTCTCTTTTGTAAGGTTTTACACCTAGAAGACTTTCGTATAGGGCCTCTCCCTCTTCCAAAGAGTTGACTGCGATACCTATGTGTTCTATCTTTTGCATTTTATTATTTTATAAATACTATCTCATTGATAATCCTACGGAATAGAATGATCCTCCGCCAGGATTTGTAATGGATGACCCTAAGCAATTATTGTTCAATACTCTACTTGAATAATGGTTTTTTAAGTCCGCATAGCCTACTTCTGTTTACCATTGAATTTTTCCTGATAATTCAGCTCTGTAACTAGCAGTAACCTGAATACCTGAATCAAAAATGCCATCATATCTAAAATCAAATGCTTTTACTCCCAGGCCAACAGAGACCTGTTGACCTATGGAAAATAAACTGATTCCCAATAACGGAATGATAAGTAGTAATTTACGCACCCGCTTATAAATTTAGCTCCACAGAAATAGGACAATGGTCGCTCCCCATTATTTGAGTGTGAATTTGTGATTCGATAATATTTTCTTTTAGTGATTCGTCAACTAAGAAATAGTCAATTCTCCAACCTATATTTTTTGGTCTAGCCCCAAACCGTACACTCCAGAACGAATACTCTACCTTCTCAGGGTACAACGTCCGATATGCATCGACAAACCCTTTATCAAAAATATTAGTGATACCATCAATCTCTATCTGCGTATATCCACTTGTCTTGTTATAATTAGGTTTAGGTCGAGCAAGATCTATCGGCTGGTGAGCTACATTGAAATCACCAGTTACTATTACTGGCTTTGTCTTTCTTAGATTCGAGAGATAATCTGCAAAAGCAGAATCCCATGTGGCTCGGTATTCTATCCTTTTTAGTCCTGATCCGCTATTAGGTACATATACATTGACCATGTAGATTTTTTCGAATTCGGTACAGATGACTCTTCCTTCATTATCATGTTCCTCGATTCCGATACCTGTTGTGACAGAGATTGGCTCCTCCTTACTAAAGATTGAAACACCAGAATATCCTTTTTTTTCAGCGGATGTTACATTGATGTTATATCCCTTAAGATTAGCTAATGCCTCAATTACTTGATCATCTTGTGCCTTTGTTTCTTGGATACAATATATGTCCGCCTGTGATTTTTCTACTTCGGCGATAAAATCCTTCTTTACAGCAGCTCTAACTCCGTTTACATTCCAGGATACAATTTTCATCTGTGTTTCTTTTATTTAATTGCAAAAGTAGTGGTTTTGAATCTTATTCTATTTTTAACCCCAAAATTTCTTTAATTCACACCTAATGTAAAAAACAGAATGAAATACACGAGATATAACGGATGTCTTTTCATTGACATTTCATCAATTGAAGATTTTTCCACCTCAATAATTACCTAAGCCTAGATAATCCACCATCTACTCCTATTACTTGTCCAGTAATCCAACTACTATTTTCGTCAAGCAAAAATAAAGCGGTTTGTGCTATATCATTAGGTTGACCGATTCTCTTGAGTGGATGTCTATTGTTGCTGGCTTCTATTCTTTCTTCCGAAGATAATATACTCCCCGCCAGAGGTGTATTTACCAATGATGGAGCTATGCAATTTACTCTGATTTTAGGTGAAAGCTCCGCCGCTAGTGATCTCGTAAGTCCTTCTATGGCCCCTTTTGAAGCAGCCACACTAGCGTGAAAAGCCATTCCTTGCTGCACAGCAACTGTACTAAATAAAACAACAGATGGTTTATCACCTGATTTTTTCATTGGTTTGAGGGCCGCTTTTATTGTCTTTACCGCTCCCAAAACATTAAGCTCAAAATCTTGGCGAAAAACATCAAGTGACAAAGACCTAAAAGGCTTCAAACTAATAGAGCCGGGACAATACACTAGGCCGTCAATTGTATCTGGCAGAAAGCCATCAGGAATTTCATCATCAAGAATATTGTGATTAAGGTGTTCGTAGGTTAATGAAGAGGGAAAATTAGGTTCCGTTCTTGATATTGAATAGATATTAGCTCCTTTCTCTCCTAATAACTCGCCAATAGCGTTCCCGATTCCTGAACTTGCACCGACAATTAATATATTTTTGTTTTTCACTTCTGTTAGTTTTTTATAAACAACTAACAGCCCTAATAGTGAATTGGTTGATAGATTAGCATGATCAGCTAAAAAAATAGCATTATACTTTTACTCAGGCACTTCCGCGGTAACTACATATTGGTACTGGAGCGTGGTGTCGTCTACAGTAATATTTACATATCCTGCTTCTTCTAGATCTTGCCTCAGTTTTGCTATACTTACAATTTTCTCAGCTGACGGCGTTGGTACATGGACATCAGGTGCTTTATAATCAGAGATAACCAAAAGTCCTCCTTTTGCAATCCCCGGTTTAAGTGTTTTTAGGTATGCTTCCAGATTTTCAATATATCCGATTGTGTTTACTATGAGCACCTTATCTACTTCCCCAATTCTAAGCATGGGGTTATTGGGTTCAGCAAGACGAGTTTCGATATCAGGACTTATTTCCGATTTATAGGTATCAAGAAAAGCTAGCATCTCTTTATCAATATCTATCGCTATCACTTTAGCTTTCTTGTGAGCTAGTTGAAAAGTAAAATATCCAGTACCCGAGCCTATGTCAGCAACGGATTTTCCTTCTAACTCCCCTAATTTGCCTATAATAAAAGTAGGTTGCTGCCAAGAAGCTCTACCTAAGTTTTCTGCCTGAGACAATGCAACTCTGTCTTCTATGGATGGTGGAGATACCCGTTTCGGTTTAAAAAAACTGCTCCCTTCTTCTCCAACACACGAGAAAAGAATAAGAGACACAATTAGAATGAGGATATATTGAGTGTATTTTTTTAGCACGGCTCAAAGATATAAAAGTTTCGTTTGCTGGACGAACAATGGCGAATTAGGTGTTTTTTCAATGGATTGATTGTTGCAAAGTAGGGCTAAATCTTTTTTTGAGGTGCTAGGCAAAATGAACATGGAGTCTATAGTAGAAAAAGTTTCGATTTCGTAAACCATAATTGTTGGCTGCAAAACGTTGAGTTTTACCATTCTAGTTTTCGGCTTTGCTATTGGTCAATCCGTCGATAAAAAAGTTGATGATCTGTTCTTCATGTTTACTTAGCATCTTCCTGATAAATTGTGAACGTGGGTA
>JBLHWH010000203.1:0-10715 GCA_047628935.1 Halioglobus sp.
CACTTATCGCTGGTATCATTTCTGGTGGTATTGGAGTATTCATTCTATCTTTAGCTTTGAAGTGGATATTAACGCAACAGGAGAACGTGAATTGGTCAAAGACCGATGCTTTATACCAAAAGGGTAAAACCTATCTCAAAATACCAACTGACGGATCTGGTCTAATACACATCGATATCAACGGTGTAACTAGAGAGTTCAAAGCAAAAACAAACGACAAATCTGATATTCCTACAGGTACTGAGATTCAAGTCGAAAAAATCGAAGGTGAGGTAGTAATCGTAACTTCAATATTTAATTAACTAATCTATAATTAATCACGTTTTAAAACTTAACTATGAGCTCAACAATAATTCCCGTTGTATTAGTCCTTTTTGGCTTTATATTATTACTTGTAATTGTAACATTTCTGGCAAGATATAAAAAATGTCCCAGTGACAAGATCCTTGTAGTATATGGTAAAACAGGTGGTGGTGCATCAGCAAAGTGTTATGCAGGTGGTGCTACTTTTGTTGTGCCATTTATTCAAGACTACAGATTCCTAGACCTTACACCTCTATCTATAGATGTAAATCTTCAGGATGCATTATCAAAGCAGAACATTAGAGTATCCGTGCCTGCACAATTCACAGTAGGTATCTCTAATAAACCTAACTTAATGATCGCAGCGGCGGAAAGACTACTTGCTCTAGGAAGAGCGGATATCACTTCACTAGCACATGATATCATCATGGGGCAAATGAGACTTGTAATCGCCAATATGGACATTGAAGAACTGAATACAGATAGGGACAAATTCGTAGAATCTGTATATAGAAATGTAGGAGACGAATTACACAAAATCGGTCTAGAATTGATAAACGTAAACGTTACGGATATCCAAGATGAGTCTGGTTATATTAAAGCATTAGGACAAGAAGCAGCTGCGAAAGCCATAAATGATGCGAAAGTGAAGGTTGCAAATGAAGTAAGAACAGGAGCAATTGGTGAAGCGGAAGCAAAACAAGATCAAAGAGTAAAAGTATCAGATGCCAACTCTCGTGCTGAAATTGGGGAAGCTAAAGCGGATGCTGCTGCAATAGAAGGTAAGAACCGAAGTGCCATAAAAATAGCTGACTCTAATACTCAAAGAGAAATCCAAGTGGCAGAGATGGAAAGAGAATCTACTGCAGCTAGAAAAGTAGCTGCAGCCAAAGCCCTCGAAGAATCGTATAAAGCGGAGGAAATAGCAGAACGAGCAAGAGCAGAAAGAGATAAGGCACAACGATCTGCTGATGAAGTCGTAGCTGAACAAATCGAAAAAGAAAAGGCTGTAATACGTGCTCAAGCTGAAGCAGAAAGACAAAGAGAGATAGCAAAAGGCGAGGCAGATGCAATCGTATCAAAATTGTCGGCTCAGGCAAAAGGTATGGAAGAACTTCTATCCAAGCAAGCTGATGGATTCCAAAAACTAGTCCAAGCCGCAGGAGGAGATCCACAAAGTGCAATCAACTTCTTGATGATTGACAAACTAGCGGAATTAACCGAAATCCAAACTTCTGCTATCAAAGAATTAGACATTGACAAAGTCGTAGTTTATGATAATGGCAGCGGTAAAGGGGTATCAAATTTTGTGCAAGGATTGTACGGTATGATGCCACAACTGAATGATTTCTTAGCTCAAAGTGGCATGTCACTTCCAGAAGGGTTGGTTAAAAAAGGAATTGAAGCAAAAAATGAAAATAGCTCTGAAGATTCCACAGAATAAGACTCTATTTTGCAAACAGATACTTATATAATTTAGGCCAGCAAGGAGTAACATTCTTGCTGGTCTTTATATTTCATGCTTTTGAAATCATATATTTTCAAAAGCACTCTTTGGGATAATTCATGAATTCTAACCAGATGTAGTTTTATACCTTTCTGTTTGATATTGTCGGTTAATATTTAGTTTCTACTTTGCGATTCTTCGTTAAAAAGCCTCGCTATAGCTAGGCTATCTCTGCGTTTTTTGCCTTGACTCACTTCGAAGAATTCAAAATCATATTCCGACATACCAAAACAGAAATGGTATTACTCAATCAACTTTAAGTATTACAATCTACTTTTCTGGATCTTTCAAAAACTTACGATTGAGCATCATTGTCAAAACTCTAGGAAGAAATCGTTTCAACCTTACTGCATTGACTTCGAACTTACCAAAATATACTTCCGTTTTCTTTTTTTCTATTGCCTTTAATATTCTCTTTGCCAGATCATTGGCTTCTAGACCATTGGCATTTTCATCATCTCGTTTATTGTATTTCTGGCCATCACCAGCTAAAGCATTGTGTGCTATTGGTGTATTAATATATCCAGGACACACGACCAATGTATGAATTCCTTTATGTGATGTCTCAGCTCTCAGACTATCGAAAAACCCATGAAGTGCATGTTTGCTTGCAGCATATCCAGCTCTATAAGGTGGTCCTACTTTTCCTGCAATAGAGCTAATCGTAACGATACTCCCCTGCCCTCTTTCCATCATATGTGGCAATACAGTCTTCGTGATTTTAACTACTCCAAAATAATTCACTTCCATCAAACTTCGATAGACATTCATTGCCGTTTTTTCTACTGTTGATCGCTGAGATACTCCAGCGTTATTTATTAAAATATCAACTCCACCAAGTTCTATGATTTTTAGTACAGCGCTTTCAACTTGTTGTTCAATAGTGACGTCAAGTGGCATTACAATATTTTGATCTGCATTTACGGTAAGTCTATTTGTCTGTTCAAGCCCATCTTTTGATCTGGCAGATAATATACATTGTGCACCTTGATTAGAAAACTCAATCGCTAACGCTCGACCAATTCCAGAACTAGCACCCGTTATCCAAACAATTTTATTATTAAAATATGACATTTATGTATTGTTTTGGAGTGTTCATTTACTCCATATTTATAAATTTTCATTTGTAATTTTATCTTCGTACTTCAAAGAAAGAAATATAATGGCAATAATAGATAAAAACATGGTTGTATCTCTACACTACATACTTAGAGAAGACGGACAAGAGGGAGAACTAATTGAAGATACATTTGGTGAAGTCCCAGTGACTTTTACTTTTGGTGTAGGTCAGATGTTACCAGGCTTTGAGGCAAACCTAAAAGGTAAATCAATGGGCGAAAAATTCGCATTCTTATTGGCTCCAGGCGAAGCATATGGGGAAACAAAACATGATTCAGTGGTCGATATACCATTGTCTAATTTTGCTGATGCTGACGGAAAAATTGATGATAACGCTATTGCATTAGGGAAACAAATAAGAATGAAAAACCAAAATGGAGAATCATTTACAGGATTGATAAAAGAAGCTAATAATACAACCGTAAAAGTTGACTTTAATCACCCTATGGCTGGGATTGGTTTGCATTTCAGTGGTGAAATAGCAGAGGTAAAAGAACAGGATGGCTTGAGTTAAACTAAGCTTTATAGGTTACCTAATCTATTATTGCTATAATATCCTGATTCCCTATTGATTATGATTTCATTTCTTATTTCCAGATTTCCAAAATGTTGCAAAATTTCACTGCAAATTCTTTCGGACATAGTTCCATTGATAATGATCTGAGTTTTTCCATTTTCTTAATCATTGTTTAACAATCAATTCCTTCAATATTGACGCAGGAAAACAAATGCTCTCAGAACCTACAAAGACATTGTCTGGAAGGTCTATGAGTTGAATGTAAAAACTATGGTTCAACATGATAAAATCGTCTTTAGCCAGTATTCTAAGAAGCTTTTATGTTGAAAAAAGTCTAGTATAATTATTCACTGATACTAGAAACTCACATCACACATTTCTCAAAATCTCGAGAGGTGATCTTTTTACAACATCTCGACTATTCCACAAACCAATAATAACAGTAAGCGCCACGATAAATATAAAGATCCCAAAAATAGGCCACCAACTAAGATTGAAATCTAATTCGAAAACAAACTTGGCAAGCAGGTAGCTTCCTAATACAGCCAAAGAGATTCCAGTGAGTGCAGATAGTATTCCTAACGATGCATATTCTACTGCATTGATTCTATAAATTTTGTTTTCAACAGCTCCTAGAGTTCTTAATAGTACGCTTTCACGAATTCGCTGAAACTTACTCAAAAACAAAGAGCTGATTAAAACTATTAGGCCTATTAAAATACTGAACCCTGCCATGAATTTGATCACATAACTAACTTTAGTTATGATATCATTCAGAGTGACCAAGATACTCCCTAGATCAATCACAGAGGCATTAGGCATACTTTTCACAACAGCATTTCTAAAATCTGCTGTTGTTTGTTTTTCTGGAGACTTAGTAACTAGAATAAGAAATTGTGGTGCATCCTCGAGTACTCCTGTTGGAAATAGAATAAAGAATCTAGATTCCATCTTCCTAAAGTTAATCTTCCGAATACTACCAACATAGGTAGTAATCATTGCTCCTTGAACATTCCAAACTAATTCATCACCAACTTCAACATCAAGACCATCGCTATATCTTTCGCTAAGAGATATTAATATAGAATCTCCTTCTTCATGGACACCAGTATAAGTACCTTCCAAAAGTACATCGTCCACAGGCATTTTTTCTTGATAACTAACTCTAGCTTCTCTATTGATTGCCCATCTGCGAGATGTCCGTGTAGTATCTGATAGCCAATCTTTCTTAGCCTTTCCTTTCCATGCAGCCAATTCCATAGTTACGACTGGAACATGTTGGATAATTGGCATTTCAAATGACTTGGTAAGATCCTCTATCTCTTCTTTTTGATCTGCTTCAATTCCAAATACGATCATGTTAGGCTGATTGCCTACCCCCATATCTTCAACGTTATTAAGAATAAGTCCTTGAAGAATAAAAAGTAATGTCAGAATTCCTGTCCCCAAACCTATCGACACTATTAAGGTCAAGGTCTGATTATTTGGTCTATAGAGATTTGATAAACCTTGTCTCACAACAAAACTCGCACTAGAAGGAAAGAACTTTCGAACTGCCCATGTAACGGATTTTGCTACTCCATAAAGAATTAAAAATGCAGCTAGGATTCCTAATGAAAATACGATTGCATCCAGCAAACTATCAGTCAAAGTATAAAGGAAACCTGTAATCGTAATAAAGATCAACCCATAGATCAACCATTGAAGTGGATCTCTTTGCTGTACATCATCACTAACTCGTAAAGTTCTCAACGGCGTTACTCTTCTAATACCCAATAACGGTCCAAGCGCAAATAAAGAAGTAATCAGAACTCCCATAACAAAGCCTTTAATCATAGCACTTGGCGAAATCGACATATTAACTTCATAAGGCAAAAAGCCTTGTAAAACTAGAGGTAATATAACCTGAATTATACTTCCAAGAGCAACACCAAGTATCACACTTAAAGTACCTAAACTTATAATCTGAATAAAATATACCATGAAGGCTTCTTCACTTTTCATTCCTAGGCAACGAAGAATGGCTATACTTTGTACCTTTGTTTTTACATAAATTAAAACACTACTTGCTACTCCAATACAAGCTAACAGCAATGAGATAAGAGCTACAATATTTAAGAAATTATTCAAATTTGAGAATGCCTCTTGTAGATTTTGTCTTTGGTCTTCTACAGTTGTAATTCTTTGAGCTTCATTTCTGAATCTTTTTCTTCTGACATCTTCCCAATCATCAAGGTCAATGTCTTTATATACTTTTACATACTCCTTATAATTGACAAGGCTTCCCGGTTGTATTAAATTTGTTGCTTCTATATTCTGACCTCCAATATATACTGAGGGAGCAAAAGAAGCTCCAGCATCCACACTTCCAAAAGAATTCATCAAACGACCAGTAATGGGAAACATTACCTCACCTAACTTAATAGAATCCCCTACCTCAAGACCATACTGAAGCATCATACCATCATCTACTAATGCAGCCAATTCTGATTTATATGTACTTGCCGCATCTACAGGTTCAGTGACTAATTTCCCATAATAAGGGAAGTTGCCCGTTAGACCTTTAAGCCTAACAAATTGACTTTCATTTTTCGATGGTAGATAAGCCATTGAGAAAAGTTCTAATTCGCTTGTCCTTTCTGTTGATAACGAATCTAGAGATGCCACTAAGTTTTCAGCAAGTGGTCTATTACCACCCACGGTCATATCAGCTCCGAGAAGAGATTTTGATTGATTTTCTATATCCCTTACCAGATTGTCATTGAATGAATTGATAGCAACCAATGCAGCAACACCCAATATAATAGATGACATGAATAACAATAGCTTCGAACGATCCTTCCTACTATCTCGAATAGCCGTTTTAATGATTAATGACCAATTCATATTTGTGCAGTGGCTTTTATCGTTTGATCGCTTACTATTTTGCCACCTTTTAACTTTATGATTCTATCTGTCTTATTGGCTAATTCTAGATCATGTGTAACTATGATTAATGTGGTATGTTTTTCTTTATTTAATTCAAAAAGTAACCCTTCTACTATTGCTCCAGTTTCTTCATCAAGATTTCCAGTCGGCTCATCTGCAAATAATATTTCTGGATCATTGCTAAATGCACGTGCAAGAGATACACGTTGCTGTTCTCCACCTGACAATTGACTTGGATAATGGTGAGACCTGCCGCCCAGACCTACTCTTTCTAATAGTGCTTCCGCCTTATCTTTTGCTCCTTTTGCTCTTCCTTGAAGTTCTAGTGGGATCATTACATTTTCTAGTGCCGTCAAAGTAGGTAATAATTGGAAATTTTGAAAGATGAACCCAACTTTCTGATTTCTGACTTCTGCCTTTTCATTTTCAGAAAGACTACTTATCATTGACCCAGCAAGAGAAATAGATCCTGAAGTAGGATTATCCAACCCTGCACAAAGTCCTAAAACTGTAGTCTTACCAGAACCAGAAGGGCCAACAATAGAAACGATCTCTCCTTTCTCGACAGAGAAATTAATATCATCTAGTACGGTCAATTCTTTATTGACACCTTTATATTTCTTAAAAATAGATTTTGCTTCAAGAATCATTTTAATTTTCCTTTAAATACCAAGTTTAACTAATCTTGCTAACTACGTTTATGATAGTCAATAGAACGTTTCAACTATTAATTACCTTACAAGAACTAATAAAAACTAATTTCGTTTACATATTAAACAGATAGATATACAAATGAGCCATAACTATAGACGAATCCTTGAAAAACTGACTATTCAGAACTGGAGAAAACTGTATAAACTTAAAATCAAAAAGAAGAAAATTAAGGTTATCAAGAAGTTTTCAAAATCATTTCTGCTATTGATTCTATTTTCTATATCTGCAATTTCCTGCAAAGATGAAAAGTCTACCAACACAAAAGCAATAAATGAGAACAAAGTGGAAACTAAAAAAGCTGATTTAGCTAAAAAGAGTGATAAAAAGGTAATTCTCTTTTATGGTAATAGCTTGACAGCTGGATATGGCCTTGATCCAAGCGAATCATTCCCATCGAACATTGAAGATATAATAGATTCACTTGACTTGCAGTATGAAGTTGTAAATGCAGGTTTAAGTGGTGAAACCACTTCTGGAGGACTAAAAAGACTGGATTGGGTAATGAAACAAAAAGTAGATTTTTTTATTCTAGAACTAGGAGCTAATGATATGCTTCGTGGATTACCTATAGATGAAACAAGAAAGAACCTATCGGCTATCATAAGTGGCGTAAAAGCAAAAAATCCAAATGTAAAAATTGGTCTCTGCGAAATGATGGCTCCTCCTAATATGGGAGATGATTATGTGAATGAATTTACTAAGATATATAAAGACCTTTCAGCACCGGATGATATCGTTTTCTTTCCTTTTTTCTTAGAAGGAGTGGCTGGACATCCAGATCTAATGCTCCAAGATGGAAAACATCCCAATGCCGAAGGTCAGAAAATAGTGGCTGGGAATGTTTGGGAAGTTCTAGAGGGTATGTTGTAAAATACACATAACTTCCATTTGCCATTCACGATGCCTTTCCTTAGTTTAGCACCATAACAAAAATAGACAGTACCATGTCCAAAGATCAGTCAGCATCGTTTATGATTAGATTCACACAGAAGATATATGAATCTGAAGAAGGAAATGCAAATGTACAATGGAGGGGAAAGATATCTCACGTCCAAAGCGGAGATAATAAAGGTTTTGTAGAGTTTGATCGAGCTGTAGATTTTATGCAGGATCATCTAGGGAACCTTACCCAATCTACAATAGAAGACAAACCACAAAAGGAACAAGAAGGAATTCTATCAAAGAGTTTTGATATGTTACGCAAGTTCAAAGATCAAGCACCTACATTTGTGATGGATACTATCAAAGATCCGATTGGTCAAGTGGGTAATATACAAGGACAAATAAAAGAACAGATCAGAGATGTAAGTGAGGATATTAGCCAAAAACTTGATGTAGATAATTTGAGAATGGCATCAAAATCAGATTACAAGGAAGTATTATCAATGATGAAAGCTATGTCTAAACAAATCGAAAAGCTTACTAATAAGGTAGATCAACTGGATAATTCTAAAAAGTAATAATGTCCATACATCATACTCTTGAAGATATCATACGCAGTAGACAGGAAGCATCCTTAGTCATAGAGACTTTAGGTGGGTTTCGAGCATTTGTAAATGGTAGGGAGATAACCCCTAAAGATTGGGGACGTGATAAGACGGCACAGCTAATTCAATTTTTCATTACAGCTAGACACAGGCATGGTCTTCATAAAGAACAGATCATAGACAGACTTTGGGCAGATTCTACTGTCGATGAGGGTATGAGGGATATCAAAGTTGCGCTTCATGGAATCAACAAAGCACTGGAACCCAACAGAAAACCAAGAGTAGAGGCTAAATACATACTAAGACAAGGAGTCACTTATCAACTGAGCGAAAAAAACGTTTGGATTGATGTAGAGGCATTTGATAAAACACTCGCTTTGGGCGGCTTAGATATTTATAAAAACCCTGAAAAGTCTAAATTGATATTGAAGTATGCAACTGATTTATATAAAGGAACATATCTTCCAAACAGGATTTTTGACGACTGGACAGCTACAGAAAGAGAACGGCTGCAATTATTAGCTATCAATGCAATGATCAATCTTGGTGAGTTAACGCTAGAGTCAAACCCGAGCGAAAGTATAAGGCTCGCACAAGAAGCATTGATTATTGACTCAACATGGGAAGAAGCTTATCGACTACAAATGATGGCATATTCAATAAAAAAGAATCGACCTCAAGTAATAAAAACGTATCAAACCTGTGCTAAGGTTCTAGATATAGAATTTGGAATTGATCCACTTCCAGAAACAAAGAGAATCTATGACCAAGTGATGGGTATTTAAATAGATTGATATTAAACCTTCCTAATGACCCAAGCATCTTGAGGAGTGGCTTTTCCATCTTTTACTTCCTGAATAATAACATCTAAAATTTCATCATTTGCAAACAATGAACTCATAAATGAATCTGGGTGAAAAGCTGAATACGTTCTATGACCTTCTACTACATTTCCTCTAACTACTAATTCTCCTTTATTATACTGCGCTAGTTCCGTCGGTGACATTATTTTTTTGAAATTATCACCTTGAGATGTTAAGAAAAGAATCCCATCTTTCTTGAGTACTCTTTTTAGCTCAGCTGACCATTTATAGTGCATCTCTTCTGACAAGTGTGTAAATATCGATATCCCATAAATAAAATCAAATTGACCATCAACATAAGGCAGACTTGGCTCTAACGTATTCAAATTGAAATCAATATTAGATAGATTATTCTTGCACCATGCTATTGACTTTTCATTATAATCAGTTCCATACACTTTGCTTTGTGTTCCTAGCAGCTCAGGCATGTGCCTGACTACCCTACCTGGCCCACATCCCCAATCTAGAACACTGACTTCTTGGGTAGAAACATATTTCCTTAAGTTATCAACTATCCAAGAAGCAACTTCTCTCCCGCCTATTAGATACTTTTCATAATTGATCTGAAATGACTCATACATCAGATAGTCAGGCGGCAACTTATTATTAGGATTAGCATTCACAAAGGCCCTATTCGCTTGTCTGTTTTTAAAACTCTGAACATAATATCTTATGCGATCCGTCAGATGCATTAATTTCAACTTGCGAAGTAGATTTGAAATATTTCCTTTATTCATATTTATGGATAATTCGATTGTGTGCCTTGTCATTTATTAGCATGCTCAAAAGTAAATATTATTACCATTAGATTTTATATATTTAGCTTCTAATAATCAATTGAATATGACTACACAAATCACAACCTTAGCTCAATACAAAGAAGAATACAAAAAAAGTGTCGATAATCCTGAGGCATTCTGGAAAGAACAAGCTGAGACATTTACTTGGGCAACACCATTTGATAAGACCTTAGAATGGAACTTTGATATACCAGATGTAAAGTGGTTTCTTAATGGAAAAATGAATATCACGGTTAATTGCTTGGATAGACATATCGAAAAAAGAGGAGACCAGACAGCAATACTATGGGAGCCAAATGATCCAAAAGCTGAAGTACAAGAATACACCTACATAGAATTATTAGCTGCAGTCAATCGATGTGCCAATGGACTGAAATCAAAAGGAATTGAGAAAGGTGACAGAGTGATTTTTTATATGCCTATGGTACCAGAATTGGCAATAGGCCTCTTGGCTTGTGCCCGAATCGGTGCAATACA
>JBLHWH010000204.1:0-10603 GCA_047628935.1 Halioglobus sp.
ACAGCTTTACTTTTTGTCGCTTTTTGTTTCCCTAGCTCCCATTGTCCTAGGACAATGGGAGCTAGGGAAACAAAAATTAACTAACAACGTGGTGAAACTTTACAATATAGTAATAATATATCCCTGCTCGAAGGTAATAATTCTCTTGAGGTCTCTCTAAAATATTTTAGTGTTATTTGTGTCCGATAATAGAAGTTATTGTGTTTTCTTTATATTGATTTTGTCAAACATTGCTATGCATCAATTAATAAATAATTTGTAACTTTTGACTTGTTATAACTGTCCTTGTATTACGCTTAATAAATCAGATCAAAAATTATTACATACAGAACTATGAAAAAACTATTTCTATCATTTCTTCTTTTTGCTTTTTCGATATATTCATTTGGACAGATAAAAGAAAGTCAGGCTATAGACAGTATTTTTGCCGAATGGAATAAAGCAGATGTACCAGGTTGCGCCTTAGGTATTTTAAAAGATAATGAATTAATCTATGCTAAAGGCTATGGCTTAGCCAATATGGAATACAATATTCCAAACTCAGCGTCTTCAGTATATAGAATTGGATCAACTTCCAAACAGTTTACGGCTGCATGTATTGTTCTACTTGCAGAAAAAGACAAACTAAGTCTTGATGATAATTTGAAAAGTCTATTTCCTGATTTTCCTGATTATGCAGAAAAAATTACAATTGGACATTTACTAAATCATACTAGCGGTATTAGAGATTACTTGCAGATTAGCTATTTAAAGGGATTACGTGATGATGACTATTATGTAGATGACAATGTTATGAAATGGCTAATTAATCAATCTGATTTAAACTTTGCTCCAGGTGAAGAATTCTTATACAGTAATTCTGGTTATTGGCTTCTTGGTCAAATAGTAAAAAAGGTAACTGGAATGAACATGGCTGAATTTGCGAAGAAAGAAATATTTGAGCCTCTTGAGATGAACAATACACATTTTCACAATGACCATACACAAATAGTAAAAAACAGAGCATCTGGATACGTTCCAGATAATAATGATACGTATAAAATTAGCATGACCACTTTAGATATGATTGGAGATGGTGGAATCTTTACGACCATTAACGATATAAAGAAATGGGATGATTCATATTATGAGCATAGTATTTTGAGTAAAGAATTTTGGGATATCATGACACAACAAGGTCTCTTAAACAGTGGGGAAGTTATCGACTACGCTTCAGGTTTAATGATAAGTAAATATAAAGGACTGAAAACGATCAGACATGGAGGAGCATTCGTTGGTTTCAGAGCAGAACTATTACGTTTTCCAGATCAAAAGTTGTCTATTGCAATATTTGCCAATAGAGGTGATGCCAGTCCATCAAGGATGGCTAATCAAGTTGCTGATGTATTACTGAAAGACAAACTTATCGAAGAAGGGGTCAAGAAAGATAAAGAAGTCAATGATGATGGCCCCAAGAAGGAATTTCAACTAAGCCAATTAGTAGGTGATTATGAAATACAGCCTGGTGTTATTGCCAGCTTATCTATCAAGAATGACTCATTAAATGTGCTTCAAACTTGGGATAAATCAACCTATAATATTGTGAAAGTAAGTATAAATACGTTTCAAATACCTGGGAACGAAAATATAAGTTTTTCATTTTCTAATTTGAAAGATGGTTTTACACAAACACTTAAAGTTTTGCAAGGTGGCAGAGAAACAGATGCAGCAAGAAAAAAGAAAATTGACACTTCAGGAATTGTCTTAAAAGATTTTACGGGTAGCTATTATAGTAAAGAATTAGACGTGAACTATAATTTTGAAATAGAAAGCGAAAATTTAATTGTTAGAATTGAAAATATACAATCAACTATAGACTGTACTATAAGTGATATCGATCAATTCTCAATGGAGCTAGGATTAGTAAGGTTTCAAAGAATAGAAGGTCTTATATCAGGTTTTGAATTAGATTCCGGCAGAGTTAAAAATCTGAAATTTATAAAAAATAACTGATGCTAATGCGCGAGTTCTGCAATGACTCTTTCCAGTTAGCAAACCGCTATCCATTTGTTGTGTCGATGCATTGAATAGAAGAATTAGAGGCTAGCGGGTTTACATTTAGTAATCGGACTGCAGATGGAAATTGTGGATGTAGACCTAGCTTTTTAGCTTATATAATCTTCCGACATAAATAGAAAAGAGATTCAGTCTTAATTGGGTGAGTCTTTTTTAATACGTTCTTGAAACGACAGGGTTGAAAGATTCTTTCTTTAATCACTTCAATAAGAGACAACGAACGCGAGATTATTTTGTAATATTTATGCATTTCTTGATATTTCTTCGTTACTATATTGGATAACTACTATATCAATATGAGACCTAATTACTTTCTTTTTTTCCTTTTGTTCCATCTATCACTGAATGCTCAAGAAAATGAAAGTAATCTTATCATTCCATATCTATGCGACAATGATAAATATGGTATAGCTGACCTAACCTCTTCCACTCACTCTGATTGTATTTTTGATGAATTGACAACAAGTAGAGTAGGTGTCACACTGGGGGAAATTAATGGGAAAGCCGTATTTGTAAAAAAGGATGGCACATATTCCCCACCCATATCTGATCTTACTTATTCTTCTGAAAGGAAAATTTATTTGTATGAGCAACTCAATTCTCATAACAGATACTTTTCTTCTATAGAAAATGGTACTACATATATTTATGATTCAGAGCTCAATCTGCATCATGGTCCACTTTTAGAGCCTGCCACAAATAGGAATAGGTTGAGGGCATCATACTCTAGTTTATTTAATCCTAGTCCTCAACGATTTGTGTTTTTTAGCAAAGGGGAGAATCAATTTGTATTAAGCACTACAGGAGCGACTAAAGAACTGCCCAGTAATAAACCAAGTTCGTACCAAATCAAAGATAAATTCTTGTACTACATTGGTGATGTTGGAGAATCATCTATCATTTATGATGAAAACTTTGAAGAGCAACTTGTCGCAGATACAATCATTTTTGGAACATTATTACGCAATTTTACTTTTGCGCAAAAAGATGGTAAAACGTATAAGATCGAGCCAAATATAACTATTGATTCTATAGACTATAAATTGAAAAGTAATATAAAGGTTGAAGAAATAGCAAACTCATTAAAATGGGACCTATATGGCTATTCTTACCATGAAAGTGAAACGAATAAGTGGATAGAAGATAAAGGCGGAGCAGTATATTACGCATTAAACAATGACGAAAGAGTTATACCTTTTTTGAATAACATCCTCCTTTATCGAGGAAATACCAGACAGTTTTTACTTGGAGATAAATCTTTAAAGCTTAGACAACCGCATATATCAATTTCACAAATTGGAAAGAACAAAAGAAAATTTCTATTTCAGGATAGCACAGGATACTATATTTTAAACCCAAGTGGTAAATTGGATTCTGATGATGTATACAAGAAAGCGCATAGAGTAGATAAATATCTTCTTTGGGTAGAGTACAAAGATGGAAAAAGAGCACTGTTAGATGAGGATTTGGAGGTCATTTTTAATACAGGCGAAGATATTGTTAAAGCTTTTATTGGAAACACGTATGTGTATAAAGTAGATTCATTATATGGATTATTGGATTCAATTGGTAAGAGAATAACGCCACCATTAAGTACACAATCAGGTTTCTATACAGCTCCTGATTTGGAATGGATAAAAATCGATCACGGAAAGAAAGCCTACATCTATAACATATATACAAAATCAAGAACTGAGGGATTGAGTAATGAGTTTTATATCTCCGACAAGTATCACGATGAATATGGTGAAAATTTGATTTCATCCTACACATATGGTATTGATTCGACAAACTTCTACAGGCAAGATGGCTCAATTTATACAGTATTGTCTAGATCAGAGGCTCAACATTTTCAAAAAGAAAAACACCGATATACGAGGGTAGAGACATTCAGAGATAATTATGTCTATATCGATAAGTTAAATTCAGATACTTTGTTGACTTGTAATGATTGTGATGGAATGTATATGATCGATTTGGATCATGAAAATGGTATCGATTTTGTGGTATGCAGCTATCGGAATTTAAGGCAAGACTTATATGATAAAAGAGGCACGCGTTTGTTGCCTCATGGAATGTCACTGTTAAGGTATCCTCCTTTTGGTAATGAAGTGAAGCATTACCCAAAAATAATTGTACAACAAGCAAGTAAAATAGGGGTCTATGATATTGAAAAAAAAGAAACAGTCATTCCAATCATATATGCCCGTATAGATAGGATGGGGGAGAATAGACTTTCTCTTCGAAGCAAAGGGAAGAATCAAATCACTGACTTGAATGGTAGTCCAATAAATGATGCGTTTTATTATAGGACATATGCTCTAAGCAATGGAGATATCTCTGCCCAATTGCCAATGGAAGGCATGCATAAGAAAAAAGTATATTTCGATGTTAATGATCCCAACATGGATCCATGTGAAGGGAAGATTGTTGATGCTCCTAATTATTATTACAAAATATTAGATAAGGAAGGGAAATCAAGATTCAATAAGAAATTTATAGCCTATAATTATCAATCAGATGACCTAATAAACGTAGAAGAGTGGACAGGTAAAGACACATTATATTATTGTATGAACATCAAAGGAAAGAAAAGAAAAACTACAGCAAAGGATGTGAGGTTTAGGCCCTTCTTTAAAGATATTATTGAAAAAAGAGAAGGGCGTCAATTTATGTTTGTGGATAAAAATTTAAATCCAATTGTTAATCGAAAATTCAATACGATCAATTATCATGAGGTTGACAATGAAACAATATTCTACATTGGGAATGATAGTACATTCACATATGTTTATAATGAAAATTTTGAGCAAACAGCTAAAATAAAAGGAAACTATTCCCTTAGTAGATATGGCACTTCAATGTTATACTTATCTCATTACGATCACAAGGCTGTTTTTTTATTAAATATCAATGGTACTCCATTTACAGATACTATGCTAACTAAAGCGGGTTATCATAATCAGCAAGGTGTTATGAAATATAAGAAAGGAGAAAAAGAAGTATATATTGATATGGTAAATGGGAGAAGATTTTGGGATTAACAGCTCACTTGGGTTTAGTCTCTTGTATTTTTACCTTGGTCAACTAACATTTCAATCCAACACCCGATTGGCATACCAGTCCCAATATAATTGTCTACCATCAAGTGAATTAACAATAAATAAATTTCAGTTGTTGCTCAAACGAACTATAATTACCAAGTTCAAATCTTCCTTTCACCTAATACCGATGACAATTGAATTTGACGCTTTTTTAAAAAGCTGAATTCAATAAGTATCTGCTTTAAACCAATTCCCAAAGTATCAATAATAAACAGAACTAGTATAAAATCAACTATCCCTATCCAACTACCACCTACAATAAACAAAATTCATACCTTAGCCCAACATTCAAAATAAGTCATTCAAACAATGGAAACAGCTTTAGAAATTCTTAAATATATATTACCAGCACTAATCGTTTTTGCAACGGTTTATTTTCTCATGAAACGATATCTAGACATGCAGTATAGCACTGAAGTTCTACGATTCAAACAATCGCAGGCTAAGAATACCTTGCCTATAAAACTGCAAGCATATGAGCGATTAGCTATGTTTTGTGAGCGGATATCACTGGATAACTTAGGTTATAGATTAAGTGGAGGCAGTATGGATGCACAGTCTATGAGTAATGCAATGTTAGTTGCGATACAGCAGGAGTATGAGCATAATATGAGCCAACAAGTGTATGTTTCTGAAAAGCTGTGGGAGATAATCACAATGGCAAAAAATCAGATGCAAAATGTGGTAACAACGGCTTCGTCTGATCCTACAATCGGAAATTCTACAGCGGCATTGATAGATAAGTGCATGGAAATCCAATCAAGTATGGGAGGAAGTCCAATAAGAACTGCCAAAAGTGCGATAAAGCAAGAGATTGACATCATAATGTAAATCATGAAAATGTACCGACTAAAATATATATTAATTTTTGTCTTACTCGTCTCTATTGGTGGCTGCAGTAAGCAAGTTTATACGGCCGATATTGATACTAGTTATTACAGGATCAGTAAAAGGAATAAGTCCGATAAGGATTTAGATAAACTAATAGCACCGTATAAAGCTCAACTTGATGCTAAGATGAATGAGGTCATAGCTATGAATCCAGAAGTAATGTCTAAGGATAGACCTAGTTCTGTTTTGGGCAATTGGTTTTCGGATGCGCTACTAGAAGAAGCATCAAGAATCTATGGAGTTGATATAGATATGTCCATGCAGAACTATGGAGGACTTAGAGTTCCCTCAATAGGTAAAGGGGATGTAACTGTTGGTGAAATATACGAGCTCATGCCATTTGATAATAAACTGGTGTTGCTTGAATTAGATGGAGTCACCACAAAGAAGTTATTAGATAAAATAGCCGAAAAAGGGGGCTGGCCAATTAGTCATACGCTGAGATTGGATATTGAAGGTGAGACGGCAACCAATATCAAAATAAAGGGACAAGACTTTGATATCAATAAAACGTATACAGTTGCGATTGCCGATTATATAGCAGATGGAGGAGACAATTGTTTCTTTCTTGCCGATGGAAAGAGAACTGACAATGATCTTTTGATAAGAGACATAATAATCGATCATCTTAAGAATAAGTCTGCTGATGAGAAAGTAATTGTTCAAGACACTACAGAACGAATTAAAAGCCTAAAATACTAAGCCATGAGAAGAAGAGACTTTATAGTTAGAACTACTTTGTCAGGTTTAGGCTTAGCATCAGGGAGTGTTCCGTTTTCCCTTTTGGAAGATCATGATATCACTCGGTTGACTATCTTGCATACCAATGATGTACACAGTAGAGTAGACCCTTTCCCAATGGATGGAAGTCGAAATGCTGGTCAAGGTGGTGTATCAAGAAGAGCTACTTTAGTAGAACGTATTCGAAAATCAGAAGATAATGTACTGTTGTTTGACTGTGGGGATATATTCCAAGGGACTCCCTATTTTAATTTTTTTGGTGGAGAAGTAGAATTGAAACTCATGTCAGAGCTCAAATACGATGCCTGTACGATAGGAAATCATGATTTTGATGGCGGAATAGATGGACTGCATGATCAGATGCCGAATGCTAATTTTCCGTTTTTGATCTCTAACTACGATTTTGACAATACGATACTAAGAAATAAGACAAAACCGTATAAGATCTTCATGCAAAATGGAATCAAGATAGGTGTCTTTGGTCTTGGAATTGAATTGTCTGGCTTAGTACCAAAATCATTGTACAAAGAAACGCAATATCAAGATCCTATAGAAATTGGGAATAGAATAAGTAAGCAGCTAAGATATGATGAGAAGTGTGATTTTGTAATCTGTCTCTCACATTTAGGATACAAATATAGAGATGATAAAGAAAGGGTATGCGACATTCATCTTGCTGAGAATACAGAAGAAATCGATATGATCTTAGGTGGGCACACGCATACATTTATGAGTGAGCCAGATATCCGAATGAATAAAAAGGAAGAAGAAGTTGTGATCAATCAAGCTGGCTGGGCAGGGATTATGTTGGGTCGGTTAGATGTGTTCTTCGAAAAGAACAAAAAAGGAAAGTGTGTAAGTTGTAAGAATACATATGTAGTATAGTATCAACATTGATTTTTAAATTATTTAATATTATTATAACAGACGATCAGTAGGATGTGGTCGTTCTGTGTAAGAATAATATAATACATCCACATTCAGGTCAATGGCAATATTAGATAGATTAAAAAAGATAGATGGGTTAGTAGTCAAGAGCTTCGTAGGTCCTTACTTACTGTCTTTTTTTATTGCCCAATTTGTACTGGTCATGCAGTTTCTATGGAAATATATCGATGATATACTAGGTAAAGGATTTTCTGTTATTGATTTATTAGAATTGATTACTTATTTTGGGGTTACTCAGATATCCATGGCACTGCCGATTGCCATTTTGCTATCTTCAGTGATGGTATTTGGTAATATGAGCGAGCGTCATGAGCTATCTAGTATGAAATCAGCTGGTGTATCACTTATTCGTGTTATGAGACCGGCAATTATATTGTCTTTATTGACTGCTATCTTATCCTTATTTGCTTCTAATTATTTGAAACCGCAGGCAAATTTTCAATTCCAAAAACGGTTAAGAATCATGAAATCTCAAAAGCCTTCATTAGCTATGGAGGCTAAAATATTCAATAGAGATTTTGGAGGGTACTCTATTCGTGTGAATGAAAAAACGGAAGAAGAAGAGATAACTGATGTACTTATATATGATCATACAAGTAGTGATAAGAGTTTAGTAAATCTCACCAAAGCCGAAAAGGGTAAGATGTACAATAGTGAAGATGGTAACCTATTCATCATGGAACTAGAGAATGGAACTTCTTATCGTGAGATGAAAAGAGAACGAAGGAAGGATGGCAAAGGGAAGAAGTATCCTTTTATGAGAACAGATTTTAAAGAGTGGAAGAAGGTCTTCGATATGAGTGAGTTCGACACAGATGATGAAGATGGGATTAGTATAAATAGGAATAAGGAAGATATGCTCAATACATTCCAATTGCTTAGTGCTATTGATTCTGTCGATCAAAAGAAAGCAAAACTTGTCGCTAGTGTAGTAAATGAGCAAGAAGAGAAAATGAAAATGATGAAAGAAGACTATAGTTCTTCGAAATCAAAGTATGGAGGAAAGGACGGGGCAAAGAAATTGAAAGCGCAAAGAAAAAAAGCTAAAACATCTATCTCTAAGAGTAAGTCAACTACTAAGAAAGTAGCGGATCAGAAAAAACAGTCAAAGAAGAATAAAAAGGACAAAATAATAAACACAAAAAAAGTTAGTAATACAAAACCAATTGCTGCAATACAAAGCAAAAAAAAAGGGACGATTAAAAAATTAGTCGAAGGACAAAGAGTAATGCCTAAAAAGACCATAAGACAAGCACTAAAGAAAACAGTCATGCAAGACCAAGTTGATACATTGTCTAACTATGAACATTGGTATGAAACAATATCGGATAGCGATAAAAATAACTTACCCGTAAAAGCTGTCCAATCAAGTAGTCGAAGAAAAGACCTACTTAGAAATGCTACAACAAATATAAAATCTCTCTCTTATACTCGTAATAAGTACTTGCTGAGATTGAATCAACAATACAGTTTTGCATTGATCTGTATTGTGTTTTTATTTATTGGTGCGCCGCTTGGGAGTATCATTAGGAAAGGGGGATATGGCTATCCATTATTATTCGCCATCCTGTTTTATATGTTGTTTATTATCTCAACAATTATGGGGGAGAAGTTAGTAAGAAGCGGTTCTATGAATCCTATTATCGCAGCTTGGTTTTCCAATATGCTAGTATTTCCCGTCGCAATCTGGTTATCTATAAAGGCGCTAAGAGACAGTAAATTTGAATCTAATCGAGTGTTTAAGTATATTGGTAATTTGTTCACAAAGCCTAAGAAAGAGCAGTCGGTAATTGATAGTGCAAATTAGCCTTGATTAGTTGCCTGAAAACTTGAGACTTTTCTCTTTCGAATCATGTGAGATTGTGTGTGGAACAAATTTCACAAATCCGTTCAATATTATTTCCAGTTAAAAAAAGCAACGAAGTGTTCTAGCTTCTGTAGCAATGGGTTTCAATCCATTGAGTTGAAGTAATGTTTTTCTAAGCCCCAAAGGGATGTAACTACTAGATAGTCAGGGATTAATCCCAAACATATCGTTCATCGTTAATATATTTGCCGTTTTTATTTTAAGCATGAAGGGATGATTCCGAATTCTTACCATTATCTAAATGTTTACTCATATTCGGAATCGGTCCTTCATGCCTTAATTTTGTTTCCGTTTTGTAACGATGGCTTTTCTGCCATCGCTTTGTTGGATCGATCCTTCGGACTTCGTTGTTGGCAGGTTCCTATATTAGAAAATATTTCTCCTTTTAGAAAAAGTGCAATTTGTTTTAGACACATTTAGGACTAAGTGTTAAAATTTGTTTGTAATTAATTCCTGCATTCAACTAATAAATGCAACGGCATCATGAAAATCAAGTTTTGTGGCGAATAATTCATTAGGAGTTTTATATCCTAATCTCTTTCTGGATCTATTATTAAGTTCATTTTGAACATATAGAATTTGATCATTAGTTATCGTTGTAAAATCATGATCTTTTGGAAGATACTGTCCCACTAAACCATTCAAATTTTCATTAGCACCTCTTTGCCAACTATGATATGGTTTAGCAAAATAGAAAGACAAATTCAATTGTTCAGCAATATTTGCATGATTTCCAAATTCCTTTCCGTTGTCGGACGTGATAGTATGTATGAATGGTTTCCAGTCCTCCAGTAGTTCTATTTTTTTTTCAATTTCTATAGCCAATTTATTACTAACCTTTCCCATAAATAGCACTCCTGTAACCCTGTCATGTGATCGTTTTTAAAAGCCTTGAGTTTCGTTACCCACGTATCAAGTTGAAGCTTTTTGATATGTAAGTCTTTACCAATTTGATCAGAAGCATACCATGTTCTAAACTCCAGTATCGCCATATACA
>JBLHWH010000205.1:0-10515 GCA_047628935.1 Halioglobus sp.
ATTTAATCATTTACCCATTTACCCATTCAATCATTTACCCATTTACCCATTTAATCATTTACCCATTTACCCATTCAATCATTTACCCATTTAATCATTCCCTTACTCACTTCCCTTTCGCCTCATTCCACAGCGCATCCATCTCCTCCAATGTCATATCATCTAAAGGCCTATCAGCATGCGCTTCTATATATTCGAATCGATACTTAAATTTCCGATTAATCTTCTCTAATGCAGTCTCAGGATCTATTCCCTTGAATCTTGCATAGTTGATCATAGAAAATAGAATATCACCAAATTCTTCTTCAATCCTTGCTTGATCAGTGCCGTTGGCTACTTCTTTGAATTCTTGGATCTCTTCTTCTACTTTTTCCCATACTTGATCGGCATTTTCCCATTCGAAACCGACTTGAGCTGTTTTATCTTGCATGCGATACGCTTTGACCATAGCTGGAAGTGAAGTTGGAACACCTGAGAGCACAGACTTTTTACCTTCTTTCATTTTCAGTTGTTCCCAGTTTCTTTTTACCTCTTCTTCATCTTTTACTACTACATCGCCATATATGTGGGGATGTCTGTTGATTAGTTTCTCGCAGATGGCATTGAGTGAATCAGCAATATCATATGCTCCTTTTTCTTCGGCTATCTTAGCATAGAATACCATGTGGAGCATGATGTCTCCTGTTTCTTCTTTGACCTCTTCGAGATCATTATTGAGAATTGCATCCGCCAGTTCGTAAGTTTCCTCAATCGTTAGATTACGAAGACTTTCCATTGTCTGTTTTTTATCCCAAGGGCATTGTTCCCTAAGTTCATCCATTATAATGAGTAATCGTTCGAACGCTGCTTTTTTTTGTTCCATTGTATTCATGATGTGAATGTAAATCATTTTACTTATTTGTATTCTAATTTGTATTTGTATTTATCCATTTAAATGATGACGTCAAATGTCTGATCTTATATTTTTGCAAATATGAAATCACTATAATTTAGATTATTTAAATAATCTGCTATTTAATTAGAATCATGTTGCAAGGTTGGATGAGTGTACTTAGTATTCAATAGGTTGCAATTTGGATTGAGATTGTCACTATTTAGAATAAGTACAAATAGTGATAATTCTTAATAATTTGGTAAATAGGATGGAAAGATAAGTGCTTGTGATAGGAAGGCAGGTAATAATGTTGTGGGGGTCAATAAGTGTGGATTAAAATTTGTTGAAGGAATGTTGGTAAAGTTTAAACATAAATAGCATTAATCAGTTCTATAAACGAAAGTTATATTTTTCTTAACAAATTAATAATTAAATTATGTTTTTATTAGAAATTAAAGCTATGGCCCCTGATGACTATGTGGGTTTTACTTTTTTTATTGGGTGCATGGCTATGATGGCTGCTTCTGCCTTCTTCTTCTTCTCTATGAACGATTTCGATCGTAAGTGGAAAACATCTATTCTCGTTTCAGGATTAATTACTTTTATTGCAGCGGTTCATTATTGGTACATGCGAGACTATTGGATATCTGTAGGGGAGTCACCAACTTTTTTCCGTTATGTAGATTGGACGCTTACAGTACCTTTAATGTGTGTGGAGTTTTACCTATTAACCAAAGCTGCAGGTGCTAAATTAAGTCTTTTGTGGAAGTTGATAATTGCTTCCATTTGGATGTTAGTTGCAGGCTATATTGGAGAAGCGTTTAATGATGGAACAATGGGGCATTCTGTAATGTGGGGTGTAATATCTACTTTAGGTTACTTGTATATTCTACATGCTGCATGGTTTGGAGAAGTAGCTAAGTTAGCTGAAAACAGCGGAGACGCAGTAGTTAAGAAAGGAGTTCGAATTCTTGCTTGGTTTATCCTCGTAGGTTGGGCAATATATCCTATAGGCTACATGTGTATGCCAGGAGGATGGTTGAATGGAGTATTTGATTCAAATAGTCTGGATATTTTCTACAATGTCGCAGATGCGGTAAATAAAATAGGATTTGGTTTAGTAGTGTATTCAGTAGCTGTTCAGGCTACTGCGGCAGCAAAAGTCAATGCTTAATTAATAAAGGGGATCCCCAAATCTGGGGGTCCCCATTTATATATATATGAATAAATTAGGATTTATATTTCTTGCGATTCTTTATATTTTAGTATCCATATTTTCATTTGCTGGCAATATTCCTGAGAACGCCCAGCTTATTGCTTGTGGTATTTTAATAGCCTTAGTAGGAATTCCGCATGGTGCTATAGATAATGTGCTATTTCTAAAAGATAACAATATACATCCAGTTAAATTCTATTCAGGGTACTTAATCTTAATGCTGGTTTACCTCATATTATGGTTGTTGTATCCTTCTTTATCTCTGATAATATTTTTATTTGTTTCAGCTTATCACTTTGGGGAGTCACAGTTTTCAAAATACTTTAGAGGTAAAAGCTTTTTTCGTAATTCGCTATATTTTATTTGGGGAGCGAATATACTAGCAGGAATGATTTTGTACAATAACTTAGAGTTACAAGTAATTTTTGCTAGTTATAGTGATTTGCAAGCGCTTCTTTATTTATTTAATAGTAATATATATTTATATCTTCTAGCATTAACTAGTCTTTATCTCTTAGGTATAGTTATTTATAGTCTCCAAACAAAGAAGATTAAACCAGAAGATGTATTCAAGGAATTATACATTCTCGTATTAATTCACATTGCTTTTGCAGTTTTGCCTTTGTTACCAGGTTTTACATTATATTTTGTAGTCCTTCATTCTACTAAGGTTTTAATAGATGAATTCAATTTTCTTAAATCAAAATCAAAATCAAATACACTTACAGTAACGAACTTTGTAACTCAGCTTATCCCATTCACTTTTATCAGTTTAATAGGAGGGATGGTTATTTTACTCCTTATAAATTTCGGATTTCTGAATATCTCTTATGTCTTGGTTGCAATAATTTTGATTTCATTAATTACATTACCGCATAGTGTGGTTATGTATAGATTTTACAATCAGTAGCAATACGTTTTGGTTTTCAGCGTGTTTTATCTTCTTTTTACTTGACTTTACGTATTAATTTATCTTATCCATTGAAGTTTTGATTTTTGTGATGAGCTTATTTATATTGCGGCACAACTAACTCTTATGCTATTTGCATTTCCTAATTTTAATCAATGGAGCAGCCCTTTGTTATTCCTCACTTTACAAGGGGTGATTTTTGCAGTGTTGTTATTTGTACGATACTATAAGAATAGACAAGTTTCTGACCTGTTGCTTGGATCCTTATTAGCTATACTTTGTTATCATCGGATTACTTACATTATTGGGTTTATGGATTGGTATGATACTTTTCAAAATACCAAGATCAATTATTGGTTGATTGCTTTTGAATTTTCGGTTGGTCCTTTGCTGTATCTTTATGTAAAATCTGTGACGACTTCGGGTTTCAAATTTGTGAAGGCTCATATTTACCATTTCATTCCACAGATAATCTATGTGATATACAAGTTGTGGCTTATAGGCTATGATGCCAATCAGCCAGGGTTTTCAGATACTCAAAATGGTGTAATGATGGAAGCTATTGAAATGCAGTATGTCAATCCGTTTTATGTGTTATTTACAAATGTACAGATGATTCTCTATCTAGCATTTACAGTTCAGATATTTGTGATTTATAGGTCGAAGATAAAACAGTTTTATTCTAATACTTTTAAACTTGAGC
Organism: Halioglobus sp.; assembly: GCA_047628935.1. Classification (GTDB taxonomy): domain Bacteria; phylum Bacteroidota; class Bacteroidia; order Chitinophagales; family Saprospiraceae; genus CAJXUU01. The sequence continues at coordinate 3,704 of JBLHWH010000205.1, forward strand.
TCAACTGGCTTGCTACTTTTTTAGCTATTTATATATTGTTATTCATTTATAGCCTAGTGCAAATTATGGTTAATATTTCAATTTTTGAAATGTCTTGGACTCAAAAATGGTGGTTTCATTTTGTGTCATGTTTGGCTATAATTTATATAGGTGTGAAAGGTTACTTCACAAAAACAGATGTACTGAAAGATTTGGAATTTAATGCTGTAAGTGTATCACCCACATCTAAAAATTCTGCTCCAGATCAAACTTTCGAGGAAGAAATTCAAAAGCTCAATGATTATATTTCTGAGCAAAAACCATATTTGAATCCGGAGATGAGTCTCAAGTTATTAGCGGATGGACTCAATCTATCCTCTTCTCAGTTGTCGGAAGTGATTAATAATGGTGTAGGTATAAATTTTAATGACTTTATCAATAAATATCGGGTAGAGGAAATCAAGCAAGCACTTCAAAGTGGTGACCACAAAAGTTTATCTCTTGTAGCGATCGCGTTTGATTGTGGATTCAATAGTAAAGCCACTTTTAACCGAGTATTCAAAAAGGTGGCAGGAATGAGCCCAACTGAGTATTTAAAGACATTATAGTCGTGCAAATTGATAATTCTAAGGATTAGTTTATTTGTTACTACTTGTTTGTACAATCTATAACTTCCATCTATCTAAATTTCATAAATCGTCATATTTAACGACTCACATTATGATTTGAGACGACTCAACTCCTTTATAAGTCGATGTTTCCAGAAGCTTCCTCCATATTTGTGTTATCAAATCGAGATCAGTGAGGTGTCGATATTATTAATCATAAAACACAAATATTATGTTACACATTAAGAGTTACTTTCCACAATTACTTACAATCATATTAGCTTTTTTTATCTACTCTTCCCATGCTCAAATCAACGGGAATGGTAAATTGATTACCAAAGTATTTGATATGGAGGATGTATATAAAATAGAAGCAAATCTATATGGGGATATTACATTGGATATGGCAGAGGAGGCAGGTATTACTATTATTGCTGAAGAAAACATAATGGACTTTATAGGCATTAATGTAGAAAGTGGTACGCTTAATTTTGACCAGAAAAAATGGATAGAACCTTCGTTACGAATAAAAATAATAGTTGGCGCTCCTAATCTTAGAGAAGTTATGATGGATACACATGATGATCTGAAAGTGATAAATATCACTGGGGATGTGTTTAAGGTAGATGCTGAAATTGGAAAAGTGATATTATCCGGAGAAGTGGATGACTTAAGAATCAAAGCTAAAAATGGTACAATAGAGGCATCGATGTTGAAAGCAAGGTTAGCGTCTGTCAGAATAAAAGGAGATGGAAGAGCAACGCTCAATGTGTCCGAAATGGTAGATTGTAATATTGGTGAAGATGCTAAGTTGGTAAATATCAATGCTGAAGGAAGAACAAATGGATGTAATGAAAAATCGAGAAAAGATGTCCTAGAGTACGCAGCTACAAAGTTCATTAATTTGAAAATCAAAAACAATAGTTGGTCTAGAAAACACTTTGTAGTTGTCGGTCCAAAACCAAATGGGAGAAATTTCAGCTATGGATTTCCAATGATGCCTGGTGCCGTTAAAAAGGAAAGGTGGACAGTAGGTACAAAAGTGTATAGAGAAAACAGTCTGGGTATGAGAAACCTGCTAGTTACCCTGTCGGAAGAAAATGATGGACAGACAGTCAAACTATTTGATTGAAAAGTAGAGTAGTATTGCTTGTTTATAACTTAACAATACGGCAATAGATACAGCTTCTGAAATATTAACTTTGCCATTCCGATAAAAAGTATTACTTTTGCGCTCGCTAACCACGGATCTTTTAATCGTTCCGTATATTGGTAACTATAAAAATTATAAAAAAATGGCAACTTACCTACCTAAAGAGAAAAGGGAAGAAATTTTCGCTGAGTTCGGCGGAGATAAGAAAAACAGTGGTTCTACAGAAGGACAGATAGCATTATTCACATTCAGAATTGCTGAATTGTCTAATCACCTAAAGAGTAATCACAAAGATCACTCATCAAGAAGAACACTTCTTCACCTAGTTGGTAAAAGAAAGAGACTTCTGGGATATCTTTCAAAAAGAGACATTACTAAGTATAGAGCTTTGATCGAGAAATTGAATATTAGAAAGTAAAATACGCAAGGACAAAATCTATAAAAGCCCGTCGGATTATTTCGAGGGGCTTTTTTTGGTATAATTTGGTTGTGTAGTTAAAATTTTACCCGATTGTTTTCGGAATTAGCCTTACATGTTTTTGCATTTTGTATCAGTCATTTCGATGCCTTACCGGACATCGCAGGGCGGGATCAATCCTTAGATCTTTTAAAGATTCCTAATTCTATGGTATTTTTTATCTGAAAGGTCGTTGAGCACTTGATACCTCCTCCTCCTAATGAAATCGGCTTACCAATCTTTCGCCATAGCTATCGGAAAGCTTGGAGATCCATAGATACGTCTGAAGAGTTTTGTTTTTGCTGTCGCAAAGGATTTTTTCGGCTTCTAATGAATTAGAAGCGACATTAGATTTTGTGCACTTATTTTGCTATTTAAATAAGTGATTAAAGTGGCATTACGCCTTGTATATGTTGATAGGAAAAAGGCCCAATTCCAAATTCTATATTTTTTGTAACAGTCCAATCTGCCCAATCCCTCCAATGTCACACCGTTATCTCAATCTGATTTTCTTCAGGATCTTGAATCACACTTTCATAATATCCATCGCCAGTTGTTCTAGGTTCTCCGATTACTGTACAACCATCTTTTCGAATTGTCTCAGTAAGTCTATCTATCTATCTATCTATCTATCTATCTCTAATTTAGAACCTACAGACATAGCGAAATGAATCAATACTAACTGTTCTATTTCATTGTGAGGATTTGTACCGCTTGCAATCATAGGGTTGTGCTTCAGATCTAATCTTGCTCCTGTTTCAAAAGAAAGAAAATAAGAGGTAAATTCTTTTTTCGGATTGTGATATTTCTCGCCAGCTGTAGCATTGAAGTACCTGCTACGAGAATGCTTTTGTTTCTTCTAATTTTTTTACTCAGATGGCTATATGTTTTATTTTCATTGTGTTGAGGTATCAAAGTGTAAAGTGGTTACTGCTTTCATTTTAAGAAAGCCTATAAAACCTGACCAATCTTTCTAATCTATCAACTTCTACTTGATAAATACAGCACCCAGTTCTGTAGCCATTATAGTACGCTGCGACTGCACGATCTTATACGCTTTTATATATCTTATAAGGTCTAATTCTGATCCAGGCGTGACGCTCAATTCTTTGATTTTTGCTTCCAGTTGCTCGATCCGTTTTCCCTGCTTCCTAAATAGAAATCGCTTGATGGACTGAATAGCATCTTTCTCTTGATTGTGTTCTGGTTCTTTCTGTGTTTGAAATTGTAGTCCTTTTTCTTCCCAACTGGCATAGATATATGGGTCAGCTAAGAAATCAATGGCCAGAGTTCTAATGTTTTCGTCATCCGATGATACGAAAGCATTAATATTGATCCTTCCAGATGCTTCGAATTGCTCGACAGCCATGGTGAACATTGTTTTTACCAATTCATTGTCAAAATGAGGAATCTCATCTTTTACATTATTGATAATAAATGCACAAACCAAGATATCGGTATCATCTTTGAGCAATTGATTTCCATGAGAGATAAGCACTCTGAGTACATCTTTTTCCTGATAGTCGTCGCCAGTTACTATTTGTCTAGCGGGGCCTATCTGAGTACCATATGGCTGCTTTGTCTGATTTAGGAAAGAGGTATCATCGGTGTGATGTGGCTCATTTCTATTTTGCTGAAACTTCTGTTGTTTCTGATTTGCCTTTATGACCTTATTAGTCTCACCGACCAGTATCTCTTCAGAGATGCCCATCATCGTGCTACATTTTTGAATGTAGAGCTGCTTCTTAATATTGTCAGGAATCTTAGCGATCGACTGTACGATGTCTTTCAGTACTTTACTTTTTCTGATGGGATCGTCTCCAGCTTCAGAAAGTAGTAGGGTTGTCTTAAAAAACAAGAAATCCTGCTCTTTCTCTTTCAAGTACTTACGGAATTCTTCTATTCCTACCTTTTTGAGGTATGAATCAGGATCTTCACCATCTGGTAGCATGACAAGGCGCACATTCATATCTTGCTCCAGAACTAAATCTAGTCCTCTTAGAGCGGCTTTTACACCAGCAGTATCTCCATCGTATATGATTTTGATATTTGGAGTAAACCGTTTGACCAGATTGATTTGTTCTACTGTCAGAGATGTTCCTGAGGAAGCAACAGCATTTTCAATGCCATATTGATGAAGTGTGATTACATCCGTGTAGCCTTCCACCATGATACATTCATCTTCTTTTCGTATCGATTGCTTGGCGAAATAAAGGCCGTAGAGGACCTTCCGCTTATTGTATATGTCCGTTTCAGGACTGTTGATGTATTTAGGGGTCTTTTTGTCTTGAGACAGTGTACGACCTGCAAATGCGATTACCTTCCCACTCATATTGTGGATGGTAAACATGACTCGACTCCTGAAAAAATCATTGTCATACTGTGAAGTGAGACCGAGTTTTTTTAGGAATTCAGTATTGTATCTTTTTGATACTGCCGTTTTTGTAAAGTCGTTTTTATCACTCGTAGTGAATCCTAAGCCGAACTTCTTGATGATACTCTCGTTATATCCTCTCTCTTTGAAGTAGCTAAGTCCAACAGATTTTCCTTCGTTTGTGTTAAATAATGAATTCTCGAAGTAAGCTTGAGCAAATTCATTGATGATATAGTAAGATGAAGTGAGCTCTTTTACTGCCTGTTCTTCAGCTGTGTTGACGGTTTCTTCTATCTCGATATTGTATTTGTTGGCCAGATACCGGAGTGATTCTGGATAGGACATGGCATCATGCTCCATCATAAACCTTACAGAATCTCCTGCTTTACCACATCCAAAGCATTTATATATATTCTTTGCTGGCGAAACGGTGAACGATGGCGTCTTCTCATCATGAAAAGGACAGTTGCCTATCATGTTGACACCACGACGCTTGAGAGGGACAAAGTCTTCAATGACTTCCTCTACTTTTACAGTCGATATTATTTGTTCTATGGTTTTCTGTTTTATCATAGGGTTGCAAATATAAATTAGATATTTGTTATCCTCAACCTTATTCTACTTTATGAATCAAAGACATTTTACACACATCGTACCTGCGGATTTGCACGAACGGCAAAGGTTGAGTAATTACATAGTAGGAAAGTTTCCTTTCTTGGAAACAGGATCATCTGCAAAAAAGGCAATCAAGAAAGAGGAAATCTACATCAATGGTAGCGTAGGGGCAACTGGAGACTGGGTGGTTTCGGGCGCTAAATTGGAGTATCTGTCTAAGTTTAAAAAAGCCCAACACATTGATCCAACTATAAATGTAGTTTATGAAGATGATCATTTGTTGATTCTCAATAAACCACCCGGATTAGTCTCAAGTGGTGAGTCGAGCAAGTCACTACAAGGTTTGTTGAAGTCGTATCCTTCAAAAGAAATAGAAGGCTCACTCTTTTACCCATACCTAATTCATAGATTAGACCGACAGACCAGCGGATTGATCATTGCCGCTAGGACGATCGAAGCTAGACGTCGCTTAGGAGAAATGGTCGAAAACCGTAAAATCACAAAAGAGTATTCTCTGATAGTAGAAGGACATCTTGATGTTAATTGCAAATACATTGAAGATTCGATTGATGATAAAACTGCGAAGACAGAAGTGCTATCAATAAAGCATTTAACGACCAAGGATTCAACCTCTTATATAAGGCTAAGATTACATACTGGTCGAACACATCAGATACGCAAGCATTTTCTTAATATTGGACACCCACTTGTCGGTGATGATATATATAATAAAGATGGTCTTTCATTTGGGCGGGGTTTGTTTTTGATGGCTGATTATCTTGAATTTGAGCATCCAGTAACTGGAGATCAATTGGTAGTTAAAATGGAGTTGCATTCTAAGTTTTGGAAGTATTTGTGAAGTTGTGAAGTCGTGAGGTTGTGAGGTCGTGAGGTTGTGAAGTTGTAGAGTTGAATTGGTGTAAATTGGGATATCAATTCTTTCTAACACGCTTAATGAGTATTTCCTGATCTGAGAATATCATCCAACTGAAGTCATAGACATATGTTACCGTTTTTCCTTGATTATTGATGTGGGTTTGTGTGTGATAGCTGAAATTAAATTTTTTAGCATCCAGCACTTCTCTTCTTATTTTTGACTGTACTTTATTCTTTCCCAGTATTTCTAATAGGATAGATCTATTCCTATGTAAGATCTTATCGATAGCGGTCGTCGCTAATTCTGTTACTTCTCGGAGTTTATAGGCATAATCAGATTTGCATTTTAAAGAACAAAATATTTTATCTGATCTTCCTGATAGACCTGTTTTACACAATTTACATATGCGTGTTCGACTTGTTTTTAGCATAGTCGTAAATTAACGGTTATTATACGGATAATAACGGATATTCAACACTTATCTTTATAATTGGCTCATAATAAGTTGATTAAGTGTGTAATTAGTGGTCGAATTATTGTTATTTTTGTCAAATGAAAGCACAATTATTACAAACAGAGGCAAGGTCAAAGCGGATAAAGATCAAAATACCATACGAAGCGTTGGAATGGCGGGTTGAAATAAAGAAGATCCAAGGTATATGGTATCACAAACAACAAAAGTTGTGGAGTGTGCCCAACATTCTTGCCAATCTTGATAAGAGTGTGTTTAAATTTCTATCGTCTGAAAA
>JBLHWH010000206.1:0-10482 GCA_047628935.1 Halioglobus sp.
CTATATCAAAATGCCCAATATGTTCTCGCAATTTATCCGCAATCAAAAGACTGATTTCATCTTGAACGGCAAAGATGTCTTCCATAGATCGATCAAAACTTTCTGACCAAAAATGAAAATCATCTGCAACATTAATCAACTGTGCAGTTATCCGCATTTTATTGCCTGATAAGCGGATGCTGCCTTCCAAGATGGTAGAAACATTTAGTTCCTGGCCAATTTGGGGAATTGATATATTTTTGTTTTTAAAGAAAAAAGAAGAAGTTCTGGACGTAACTTTGAGGCTTTTGATTTTGGCTAAAGCATTGATAATTTCCTCAGTCATCCCATCCGTGAAATATTCATTCTCTGGATTAGAACTCATGTTGACAAATGGCAAGACTGCTATTGTTTTTGTTATTTCTTTTCGTTTTCCTTTTAATTGGGATGAAACAGGAATTTTGATTCCTTCATTGGTTACCGCAAATACCTCTAAAGGCTCAGTTATATTTTTGAATTCAAAATGACCAAGTGAAATAGTCGAAATGTCTTTTTGGTTCTTCAGTTCTTCAGTTACACTTTCTGATAGTAATATTGCCCCTGCAATACCCATACTCTCAATACGGGAAGACAGATTGACGCCATCACCGTATACTTCGGTTCCATCAAAAACAATATCTCCGAGATGCAGCCCAATTCTCATAGGCACCTCCTCTCCTTTTCGCAATTCACGTTGAATAATAATGGCACATTTAACAGCTTCTACGGCACTTTGAAAAACACTAAGCGTACCATCTCCATAATATTGTAAGATTTCTCCCTGGTGCAATTTGTGTTCCTTTTCAAACACATCTCGGTGGCGGGCTCTGGCCTGTGCAGCTTTCGCTTCATCTCCCTGCATCAAAGCAGTGTATCCAACGATGTCAGTGAACATTATAGCAGCAAGTCTACGGGTTTTCTTTGATTCTCCTAAAGGCATACTTTGGGGGCTTGTCCGATGTGAAAGTACTATCTTTTTGAAGAAGCTTTAAATCATTTGGATATATATCTCTTAATAATACATGATGAGAAGTATTTGGTTAATGAGAAAATCTAGAATTTAGTAGGTCTATTTATTATGGATTTGATAATTACACCGCATACAATTTGCATCCCCACCCAACTGCCAATTACGATGTTTCAGCTCAAACGTCTATGTGATTTACCAACTCTGCCTCATATTTGACTCATTATTTATCTAAAAACATTCACCATGACACCAGCAGAAGTATTTCCAATCGGCGGACTCAGTGCAATGCCAATGTGGGCTTTGATGATTCTCCTACCTAAATGGAAGATCACTCGGTTTTTGATCGATTATAAAGTTGTCCCTATAGTAATTGCCATCATTTATGCGGTCTATATCTATTTGTCGATAAGTGCTAATGGACCTATGGATTTTGGAAGCTTCGATTCGGTTAAGGAATTATTCACCGAAGACAATGCAATACTAGCGGGTTGGATGCACTATATATGTTTTGATCTTTTGATAGGAATGTGGATGGTAAATAAAAATAGAGAAATCAAAATTCTAAAGTGCTTAATTTAGTTATCTAATGACTGCAACATCTCCATAAATAGAGATTATCTTACCTACTTGATCGGTATAATAAATAGCAAATACATAAACCCCGTTATTAACGATTGTACCATTAAATGTACCATCCCATCTTTTGGAATGATCATCTGGGGTGAATTCCTTTTCCTCAAAAATACGAGATCCCCAGCGATCGAATATTGAAAATTCATTAACAAGCGTTATTTCCTCAAATGGTTCTATACCAAATGTGCTGTTTAGAGGATTGAAGACGTTGGCCAAAACCACTGGAACTTCATTGCTAATAACTGTTAATAATAGATCATCAGCAACGATGCAGCCATCTTCATCAGTTATTATTAATTGCACATTGGTCTCTCCATCTGGCGATATCAATAATGTATCAAATGTTGGATTGTCCAAGTTTGCTTGGTTTGCAAACCACTGAAAAAGTGAAATATCGTCACCCGCAAAATTGATCACTGGTGATATAGTAGTGACTTCTTCTTCTATCACCCTATCGTCTCCCAGGTCTAAAAATAATTCCAATGGATCGATTAAGGTGAAGTTTTCTACAATCACACATCCATTTTCATCTACAACATTTAATTCGTAGTCCCCGGCAAACAGGCTATCCGGATTTGAAATGATTTCTTGATCACTATTAAAAAGGTTGAATTCAATTTGAGTACCAGTGATATCTTCAACGCTCACCGAACCATCATTGAGTCCAAAACACAATGGATCTAATATGGATAAAAACAATTCAAGTGGTTCGTGAATCAGGATAGATACATCGGTAGTTGAAGCAGGACAAAATTCATTTTCAGGGATTTCATATTCGAATGTATATAATCCACCTTCTGCGGATGCCAAATCAACTAAGCCCGTCAATATATCTATTGGCAATCCATTCTGACTATTCCACGCTCCTCCTTCTTCATAATCTACTAAATAATCAAATAGAATAATCTCTAAAAGATCACCGATGCAGAATTCAATAGGGTCCAAGTAGAGAGCAGTTCCAGCACTAAATAATTGTCCAATTTCAAGTTCAAATGTGTATTCGTCGTCACAGCCTTGGGGCACTTCATCGAAAGTATATGATACTTGATATATACCTACATTTGATTCTTCTATTGTCAAATCTGATCCTAATAAACCAAGGTCGCCAGTTCCGCCAATAGTTGTAACTGACCAAGACCCTAATCCAACAAAACCAGGATTTAGATATTCATTCAAATTTATAAGGTATTCGCCCTGACAAAGCCCATCAAATGGAAGAAATATATCCATTGGACAATCACAGTCTTCTACAAGTATTGGTATATCATAAATAATTTCTTCGCAGGGAGAATTTCCAGAAGTAATAAATTGAATAATGTATACCCCTTCAAGAAAACCATCAAAATCTACTTCTCCAATAACAATACTCCCATCTGGATCATACCAAGAACCATCTGTATTGCTAGTACTTATCAAATCATCAAGAACAATTATAGAACCGCTTTCACTTGAATTACAAATAACATTATCAGTTGTGAATTCTACCTGAGGAAGATCATTTAATTCTATCTCTAATTCTCCCATGACATCCAAAGAGCAGGATATCCCAAAATAACCATCGACAATTAGTACCGATGATTCTGTCAAATCAATGATAAATGTACTTTCTCCTTCCTCTGTCATCGTGACATAGAAACTATTACCCGAACCGTCTAGAAGGCTTACAGTCATTGGCACTACTCCAGAATAATTGACTGTGATCTCTATTTCTTCATCTTCACAAAATGCTAAACTTCCTGGCAACTCAACAATATTTTCTGGGAACCAAAGCACGGGTGTTCCAGCAGAAGCAATTGTACATACTTCGTCTAAAACAAAAATATTAAAAGCACTCCCATTGAACACTACAGACGATACATAATAGGTTGTATTGTAAGACATCAAAAGTGTATTAAAACTAAACTCTCCTACGTCTGAAACTGCCAAAATATCACCTATGGTCGAATCTGAAGAAGTGTGCAATACGTAGACTAAAGAATCTGACTCTGCAACATTACTTCCAGAGCTTGGCAATACTGTCAACGTTTCCTCAAAACATAATTCAATCAAATTTTCATCCATTTGACCTGGCTCACTCTCGCAGTCACAAGAATAAAATAAAGTCTCATCATAAATCTCACATAGATTAGCATCTAAAACTTGAATGACCAACGAATCTCCACTGTTGGCAGTTAAGTCAATACTTTCCCCTTCATTTATTATTTGTCCATTAATGTTGTATGGATAAGAAGCTCCATCGATAGTATACTCCACTGAATATGTCACCAAATCATCAGCACAAATAATATCTAAAATGGTGAATGCCGATTCTTCGAAACTCTCGATTGTGAATGTATCAACATAAATACAAGAAAAACTATCTTGCAAAATATAAGAATATTCACCTGCTGCCAGATTGACTAAATCTTCTGTAGTCTCTCCGGTGTTCCACAGAATTTCAAAAGGCGAGGTTCCACCTATAATTGTAAGAGCAATGCTGCCCGTGGAATCTCCTACACAATTATTGTTTTCAATGGTTGCAACGACTTCATAAGGAGGTTCTATTTCTACTTCATAAGTGTAAGTGTACTCACAACCGTATTCATCGGTTATGGTTAACTCATATGTACCTTCGGATAATCCACTGATGTCTTCAGTTGTTTCGCTGTTGCTCCATTCATAATTGGACGCCGTACCTACCTCTATGCTAATGTCTATTGATCCATCATTTATGCCGCTGCAAGAGTTTCTTTGGATGGAGTCTGAGATCTCCAATTGGGATAAAGTTTGGATAACTATATTATCAGTCCAGATACAGCCATTGTTATCCGTGACTGTTACTCCATATGTACCTGAGGTTAGATTTTCTTTGGGGTTATCTTCAGTTGTGTCATCCCATGTTATGATGTATGGGACGGTACCGCCAGTGATGGTTAGGGTGATGTCTCCATCGGTGCTTCCAGCACAGTTTTCATGATTGACAACTGAAGTTACCATCAGATCAGAGTCGGATATTACTTCAAATTCGTAGCTATGCATACAGCTGAATTCGTCTACAAATGTCAATGTATAATTTCCCGCCAATAATCCGTTGATGTCTTCAGTGGTTTCTGAATTACTCCAATTAAAACTATGGATATTTACGGTATCTAAGATGCTGATGTCTATCGATCCATTGGCCGCACCGCAACTGGCTGGCGTAATGCTGCTTGTAAGGGTTAGGCTGTCATAATGCAATAACTCAATGGTGTCTACAGCAGTACATCCGAGGCTGTCGGTCACTAGAACGGTGTAGATGCCAGCTGGTAGACTGTCTACCATAGCCGTGCTGTCTTGGGTGCTCCAATTATAAGAGTATGGGCCTTCACCACCTGAGGTGCTGAGACTGATGGTGTTCAGATCGCTGCCTATACAGACTAAACTGTCGTACATAGCTGTAATGGATAGGGATGATTCTTCACTGATCAGATCTATTGTTCCTGTAACTTCTGTACCATAATCATCGATGACCGTGTAGGCATATAGGTCATCACATAGTCCACTTTGAATTATTCCTGAACCCGAGATATTCCACATCACACTGTATGGGGAATCTCCTCCTGTTATATTGAGCATGATTTCGCTATCACAACTGTCTGCACAACTGCCATAATCTGTAATTACAACTACGTCCAAAGGTTCAAATATCTCAAAATTAAAGGTCTGTTCACAACCGCTTGCATCAGTGATGGTGACGGAGCATAGGCCGGGTAATAGATTGGTTTGGTTGTTCGTATCAAAATTGCACCATGTAATATCGTAGTTGGGTGAACCTCCTGTAATGATTACTTCGCCTTGGGCGGGATCGGAGCCATTGCCTTGGGTGATAAACAAATTGACGATCATTTCTGGGGGTTCGGTGATTGTGAATGAAGTACTTCCATAACAACCGTTGCTGTCTGTGACTGTAAGGTAGTAATTGCCTTCTACTAAGTTATCGATATTTGGGGTGCTTTCACTGTTAGACCAATCGTAATCTAACGGCATATTGACATCTGGATTTACAGTAGATATGATGTTTCCATCGACTTCTCCAAAACAAGTGATGTCTTCGGCTGTTCCTGATACATCAAGAACATCGAGAGCAAAGAGTACATCCACAGGGACTAAAGTCTCACAACTACTGCCGTAGTCGATCGTCACGGTGTAGCTTCCTTGCTGATCAAAGGGAACTTGATAGTTGTAATTTGTAGCTCCTAGAATGGCAATACCTTCCAAATACCATTGATAGCTGATGCCTACATTTGGTACTTCTACATATACACCACTAGTACAGTCGCCCGAGATGGTGATTTCTTGGGTGGGTGGCACTTGAAACTGTCCTGTGAGGTGGAAGTCGTCTATAAAGTGGTAAGTGACATCATACCCATTAGCTTGAAAAAAATCACAACTGCCGCTTATGGCAATGGCTATAGAGGGATCAGTTGCTATAAAGCTGGTGGATACATACAGCCATGTACTGTCCGCAACGCCAGAAACGGGAATGATGGTCAATATGTCCCAATCATCTCCTGAGTCTTCAAGACAGCCAGCTCCACTGGCAGGTAAATTATCACAAGAATTATTCCCGAATAGAACAAACTCAAAGTTTAAAGGGGAAGCTATATAACTATTAGAAGGAGGAGGATAAAGAGTATCATTGAAACCGACATAAAAACTTAAATCATAGCTTTGACCTACCACCAGTGCATAATCCATACAATATCCAATAGGTTCACTATGATCTGGTTGCAGCCCCATACCAATAGCCCCACTCCCTGAGGGTATAGGGAATGGTACAAGTGCTGTATAACCACACAAATGGATATAATCTGCCCCTCCAGCAAACTCCGTGGCCATTTCCCATCCATCATCCAAGCAATTGATACCTCCACCAGTTATACTATTAGTAGGCGCATTTGGACAGCAAGACATGTCTTCGAAGTCTCCTATTATTTCATCATCAACCAACCCACAGGTGCAGTCTTGGATATCTTGGATATCTATAAGTCCATCCCCATCATCGTCTATGCCATTGTCGCAGATTTCTTGTGAATTACTTACATTAATAACAGTAAATAAAATGAATGTTATATATAAATATTTTTTTTTCATCAATTATAATATAAAAGCAGGGGATTCAAAGAAACCCCCTGCATACTTTCTTTAATTAATTCAAAAGATTGTTACTTCATAACATCCATTCCATGTTGCACTAAGTAATAATGATAATTCTGTATCACAATCAGTGCCACAAGGAGAATTAGAAACTACCTGAGGAACAGGCCCTCCAAGAATACCAAGAATCCCAGCTCGAACAACAGTCCAATCATAAATAGTTGTACCATTAGACATAATGGTTGCAGAAGTATTTGGAGCAAGAGTAGCAATAGCACCAGAATCATCAAAACACTTTGTAGGAACTGCCTCAGAAGCACCAACAGTGATAGTATAAGCAGAAGTATTCCGTACAGTTAAACTTTGAGAATAAGAACACAAACCGAACAGCATGAATGCCGTTAAACATAATAAATTTTTCATAATCTAAATAAATAATAAATAATGACAACTTTTCTTGAAAAGTACCTGGTCTAAATTGGGTTTCGGTCGAAAAAAATAACTCTTTTTACTTGGCCACCGTATAAAAAGTAACTCGTTTAAACTGAAAAATGATTGAAAATTGCAATGTGAAGAATTGGTTGTCATCTTAACGTTTCCAATTTAGGGTAAATAATCTGAAAGTGCAAATTATTATTTAATATATGTTTTTATTTTTTCTATAGTGGTGTCCAATAAAGGTATGGAGACCCTCAACTCGGGTAAGCATATAATTTTGTATTAGTATTAAGTGTCATTGATTTTTCGTGAATGAAAGGCTAGTGACTTGCATCTCTTGCCTCTCCCGTTTACAATAAGAGTCTAAAAAACCTTCCTTTTCCTTACCTTTTTTATCTTAAAAGTCGACCCATATTTTAATCATAGAGTCAAACTCACAATGTCCAATCCCCGTGATCAAGAATTCATAGTAAGCAGACAGAAAACGACAGAATTTAAAGGCTGGATGAATAGGTAGTTAATCGTCATTTTGTTTACCAATCTACCTTCACTTCAAAGTTCCATTGCATATATCAGGTTTAAATAACTTATTGCGTTATTTTTGGTTTCTAATAGAGAATAGATAAATATTAAAATGAAAATAACAGTCGCACAGCTCAACTACCATATCGGAAACTTTGAAGGGAATACTGCTAAGATGTTGGATGCCGTTGCGAAAGCAAAAAAAGACAAGGCAGATATTATTTGTTTTAGTGAATTGGCTACATGCGGATATCCACCAAGAGATTTTTTGGAGTTTGATGACTTTATACGGTTAGGAGAGGAGAGTATTACTAAATTAGCGAAAGCCGCTCAGGATATAGCTATTGTGGTAGGCTCAGTCTCTCGTAATCCTGTTTTAGAAGGAAAGGACTTGCACAATTCTGTCTATTTCTTAGAGGAAGGTAAGATGAAGTATGTTCAGCATAAGACGCTATTACCGACCTATGATATTTTCGATGAATATAGATACTTCGAACCTGCATCTGAATGGGGAATAGTAGAATATAAAGGAAAGAAAATAGCACTCACTGTCTGTGAAGATATATGGAATATCGGCAACGAAAATCCTCTATATAAGATCTGTCCACTAGATGAAATGATAAAATATGAGCCAGATTTCATACTAAATGTATCTGCCTCGCCATTTGATCACAATCATGCTAATGACAGAATAAATATTGTAAAAGCAAATTGCGAACGATACAAAATTCCAATGGTCTATGTTAATCATGTAGGTGCTCAGACCGAGATCGTATTTGATGGTGGGTCGTTGATCGCTTCAGGAGATGGGTTTATTCATGAAGAGCTTCCATTTTTCAAGGAGTGTATCAAGACATTTGATTTGGCAGATATTGAGAAAACGAAAAAAGACAATATCAATACAAAGGAGAAAATCGCATTGATTCATGATGCAATCGTATTAGGAATAAAAGACTACTTCGGTAAGTTAGGATTTACAAAGGCCATTCTTGGGTTATCAGGAGGAATAGATTCTGCAGTAACTTTGGCATTGGCCGCACGAGCTCTAGGAGCTGAGAATGTGCATGCACTATTAATGCCGTCGCAATATTCATCTGATCACAGTGTGGATGATGCGGTAGGTCTAGCTGAAAATCTAGGATCTCCTTATAATATAGTACCGATCAAAGGAATATATGATGCAGTGATGGATCAGATGAGTCCTATATTCGAAGATCGACCATTCAATGTAACAGAAGAAAATATACAAGCAAGAGCTAGAGGACTTCTCAATATGGCGATGTCCAATAAATTTGGCAATATTCTACTCAATACGTCCAATAAAAGTGAAATGGCTGTAGGCTATGGAACATTGTACGGGGACCTCTGTGGCGGCCTTTCTGTGATTGGAGACGTTTATAAGACGGATGTGTTCTTACTGGCAGAATATATCAATAAGGACAAAGAAATAATACCCGTAAATACGATAACAAAACCACCATCTGCAGAATTGAGACCAAATCAGAAAGACAGTGATAGTTTGCCAGACTATGATATTTTGGATGAGATTCTTTATCAGTATATTGAGCTTACCAAAGATCCACAGGACATCGTAGCGATGGGATATGACGAAGCATTGGTGAAGAGGATTTTGAAAATGGTAAACAGAAACGAATTTAAAAGGTACCAAACGGCACCTGTGCTAAGAGTATCTTCTAAAGCTTTTGGAATGGGAAGAAGAATGCCTATCGTAGGGAAATATTTAAGTTAAGAAGTGGCTGGCTTGTAAAGCAAATTGTAAATTTGCGGGTCAAGTGTGGCTTACGCAGTAAACGCACGAAGGCTTGTGTAGTAAATCGGTTAAATTTACGGGCAAGCAAATAGACACAAGAAAAATCAAAAAGTGAAATGAGATTAGCTAGCCTTTTCATAATTCTTGGATTCATTAGTTGTAGAAATGAAGACTTTTCTATTAACAACTCTAGATGGATAAATGAAAGTGCTAAAACATCATTAACAATTGACTCTGGTTTAAATGCCACAATTTCTTTCAAACATTTAAAAGGTGAAAGAAAGTATTTGCTTGAGGTCGCTACTGAAGATAGTTTTATATATAGCTCTATTTACAAGGATTCTATTGTATGCGGTGGTTATTTAAAACTAATCAGTAGTACAGATGCAATATTTTGTAATTATAAGTCACCTAATAGTAGCGGGAAAGTTGATGGATTTACATACTTTAGAAAAGAAGGTAGTAGTAAGATTCAACAAAACCTTACTAAGGTAACATTCCCAAGAAAGCTGGGTAGATATTTACTTGAGTTTACTGATGAAAGTATTAATAATACCAACTCACAGGACAGGTTATATAAATTCAAGACAAAACAACTAAAAGTTGAGTCCAAATTATATCCTCTTGAAATAACGACTAACAATTATAAATTTTATTTCGATAGTAGTAACATTAGAATACCAGAATTTGATAAGTCGATAAAGAACGACTCTATTGCGCACATTAATCCTGATAGCATATTCGTTTGGAGACTAGGTATGAATACAGTTAGTCATTATAAAATTTATCAGTATGATTCCTTAAGAGTCAATAAAGATGCCGAATACTTTTTCGTAGGTAAATTGAGTAAGATTATGAATCATGAAATTTTTGATCAATATTAGATGAAAATTAAAAAGTGCTGAGATACTAGTTAAGTAACAGAAGTTTGCCTTAGGCAACCTCACTATATACTGAGGCGTTAACAATACCTACCTAACAACTATTAAAACAAAAGACTTATGACATTAATATT
>JBLHWH010000207.1:0-10451 GCA_047628935.1 Halioglobus sp.
GTGGCTGGATGTAGAACCAAAAATTACAGATGCGTTTGACTATGAGAAAACGCTATTTGACCGTACTATGAGAATAGGGAGGTTGATGTTGGAAAACAGTAGAAGGAAACCACCAAAGAAGAGGAATAAAAAAAACGGTGTTAACCATCTTTGGGAGAGTAGCTTTAACCCAACTTGAAAATGACAAGTCATAAGTGACTGTTAATCAGCTACTTGTAATTCTGATTTATACATTTGGGTCACTACTTTTGTAGTTTTAGATTTGTGTTTGTCTTTTTATGTGCCGTTCATATAAATATTTTTCAAAACTACAAATAATAATTTCATGATATTTAAATTTGGGTCAACACATTTCATACTCAAAAATCGTAACTAGCTATTTATCAATGTTTTATGAATTTTTACTTGAAATGTTAAGGTTTGTAACTAATTGATAATCAATTAATTGCAAATTGGCATTTTTTTAAAGATGTTTTATATTTTCAAGTTGGGTTAAGTCCTTGCTCCATTTAAGAGTTCCACCTAGTTTAATTCAGAATAAAACAAGGCCACTTTCTGACACAGCAACATTAAATATTGACTAAAACACTCTGCCAAAGACATTTTTTTAATGAAATTTTGTATATTTATAATATTATTTAAACCAAAACAATAATTTTATGAACTTTCAACTTTCAACTTTCTAACACTAATTTTGTTTAGTTTCTCGGTTTTCTTTTCTTCTTGTTCTGACATGCATGAGGTAGACTTATCAGAGAATAATTTCAAAGACTTTGAAACAACTACAAGGTCCTCAGTTTGTGCTCTCGATTGGGATATTTCATTTCATGATGATGACAATGATGGGTGTAGAAATGTACGGGTACAAGTCAATGGTTTAACTGGAGACTGTGCTGATTGTACAATAACATCATATGATCTAAGTCTAAATTCTAATGACGTAATCACAACATACGATAAAGCAACTCAAACATGGCCTTCTACGGGAATATTACCTATTGGTCAATGGAGTCTTGATCTTACTATCAATAGATTTAGGTATCAGGGAGTTCCTGGTAATCTTACTACTTTATTATCAACGATAACCTATACCTCATCAGCACAAAATATGTTTCTAGTAAAACTCGGTAATGGAGAGATAGTAGATTTTAATTTTGTTCATGGAATCGCTTACGACGTAGAGCTTTGTGCAAATATGACGATAGACTGCAATGGAAGTGCCACAACTATGAGCTTCTGTGAGCTCATAGACCTAGGATGTTCGTAAATGAGAAATATAATATACATATTGCTTTGTTGTGGTGGAATATCTCTCACAAATAATGTATGCGCACAAAAGCTGATAGGCACTTTCGATATGAATTCTGCATTATTTACAGATGATGATAATCTAGTGATGCTGTGTCTTGCATGTGAAGATTTTCCACCACATTCAGTAGTATTCTATGAGAAGAATGATGATCAGTGGGTAGCATCAGAGTCTATACAAATAGATGACTACATGGCTAATATGGTCATCAACGGTATCAAAACAAGTGCTGATGGTAGTAGTCTTGCCATTTCTATAAACAATAGAACGACTACTGACATCTCTCTACGTGATGATGCCATATTGATTTTCAGAAGCATAAATGACAATTGGCAGTTAGTAAAGGTGATCGACGATATCAGTAATTCTGGATTACAAGATACTCCTATAGTCTTAGAGTTCTCTTCTACTGGCGACTTTTTTGTAATCTCTAGTACGCCTGCAGCTCAGTTTTCTGTGGATACTGATAATATACTATCACAAGTCTACTATTATGATAATGGTCAGTATATTCTAGAAAATCAATTGGAGCAAGAATTCATATTGAGTGGTAATGTGGTATCACTATCATTATTAGATGATAATAAGACTATGATCCTCAGTCCGAAAAATGCTTCTTTCAACTGGCAAACACCATTTGCTTACTATTCATTATTAGATAGTGAGCTTGTAGAAGAATTACCCTTCGGAGAAAATGGCTTCGATATAGTATACACAGGATTTGTAGAATCTGACAGCTCTGCACATCGTATAGTTATAAGTCAAGGAACAAGAGCACAACAGCAAGTGGTCGCTCCTCAGATTGTAGTGTACGAAAGAGACACCTCAACAGAGGGCTGGGAGCAAGTACTTCCATCTTACTTTTCGTTGAGTAAAGAGCATGAGATTAATGACCTTGCTATGTCACACGGTGGTGATATGGTCTCGGTCGTAATGACTGATTTTGTTTCCGCTAATGATACCTCTTCCTATGTTGACTACTTGAGAGAAGTTAACGGACAATTGAGATTACTCCACAGATTTACATATAAAGTTCCAAACAATGATGGACTATATGGGGACGTTTATCGATCAGATCTATCAAAAACAGGAAGGTACATGACAGTCAATAGATTAGCTCAGGTTAATCTGTATGATATGTCAAATCTTCTACCTGATAGTGGTGGCTCGGAATTTCCACCAGTAGTTATATTTCCTAACCCTACAACTGGCATTGTATCTACCACTAGTATCAATTTTATCAAAGTAGAGGTATATAACAGCCTTGGTCAAAGGATAAAAACAATAGATTCTCAGATCATTGATCTTAGTGAGATAGCAGCTGGTCTGTACTTCTTGTCATTCACATTGGCTGATGGTACAGAGCGTGCAGCTAAGCTAATAAAACAATAATCACTGTCGCAGAGAGTACTAACCAACAATCAAACATCAAAATCCACTTCCACTTCTGCAGATGTAGCGTGTGATTGGCAGGTAAGTATATATCCATCGACAATCTCATCATCGTCCAATGCAAAACAAGCTTCCATCTCTACGGTTCCCTTAGTCAATTTGGCCATGCATGTAGAGCAGGCGCCACTTGTGCAAGAATAAGGAGCTTCATGTCCTGCATCTAGCATTGTATCTAGAAGGGTTTTATTTTTTTGGATAGCTAATTCTATAATTTTACCACCAAGCTTGGCATGTAATGTGGCACCATCTGCGGCTTGTGCAACATCAGAATTACCACTATCCCCAGATGTGAAATATTCTTGGTGGATATTAGATTTAGGCGCTCCATTTCCCAAGAGGATTGCTTGTACCGTTTCTATCATAGCCCCGGGCCCGCAAATGTAATATTCTGCATGCTCAGATTTAGGTGGATTTTCTTGAACGAATCTCGCCACTTTAGCGGAATCTATTCTTCCTTTTAACCCAGACCATGATGTTCTCTTTTTACCTAAAATACCCAATATACCATTCCCTTTTTCAGTCTTAGGCTGGCTCAGCGTCATTTCTACTACTAACTGTCCCTCGTATTTTTCTTTTAATGACTCAATCGCATCTTTGAAGATGATATTCTCTTCATTTTTATTTCCATATAATAAGTAAGCGGTACTCCTTGGTTCTTGTTCAAGCATAGACTTGATCATAGATATCACAGGTGTGATTCCACTTCCCGCCGCAAAGAAGTAATGATCTCTCTGCACATCTTGAAGTGTAATCAAGGTGAATCTACCATCCGGTCTCATACAGTCCAGACTATCACCTTTTTTTACCTGATTATTAAGATAAGTAGACATTTTTCCTCCTTCTACAGACTTTACTGATACACCTAGTTGACCTTCATCAGGTGCTGTGTATATAGAATATGCTCGTCTTACGTCTTCCCCATTTATATCAGCCTTTATCGTCAAATACTGTCCCGATATATAGTCAAACTCCGATTTTAAATCTTCTGGAAGATCAAATAATATACTAACACAACTCTCTGTCTCAATAATTACATCCGCCACTTTAATCTTATGAAAATCTGCCATTTATATTTCTTTTTATATTACTCTTATTTCTTAATTATAACCAACAAATCAATCCTAGAAAAGATTAGAAATGGTAAAATTATTAATTTTCTTGAGACCACTCTTTTCGTATTAAAAACGTTTTGATAAATGTACATGCAGAATATGTGATCTATAAGCTATGAAATACTACTTTTGCATTCGAAAATTTAAGAAATGAAAAATTATTTTTCTAATAATCATATACCCTTTAGCAAACTAAATATTAACACATCTAGTTTCTCAAAGAGAAATTTAAATAGATGTTCTAAGTATCTATTCCTTTTTTCATTGATGGTATTCGTCTCATCGTGTTCTAGTGATTTTGATGGAATCTCACCAAAAGAATATGTAGAACAAAACAATTTGAATGCTACAGAACTTGAAGGAGGAATGTACATCCTAATTGACGAAGTCGGGGATGCACAAAGAGCCACAGCTGATCAAGTTGTTCTAGTCGACTATCGAGGAATATTAGCTAATACGGGCGAGACAGTACTTGAAGGAGAAAACTTTACAGGCGTCTTTAGCACCCTATTACTGGGCTGGCAAACTGGTCTGAAAGAAATTGGCGTTGGTGGAAAATGTACATTGATATTACCCCCAGATCTTGCATTTGGTGATCAAGTAATAGAGGGAATTCCTCAAAAATCTACAGTCGTTTTCGAAGTTACTCTGAAAGGTATTTTTTCAGCAACAACAGTGGAAGGATATATCGAAAGAAATAACCTCAGTACAACTGTCCTTGAAAATGGCGTGCAAATCGTTATCATAGAACCGGGAAACAACAAAAAACCAACTGCGAATACTGAAGTTCGGGTCAACTATAAAGGAAAACTAACAAACGAGCTTGTTTTTGATCAAGGTGAAGATGTTTCTTTTAATCTTAGCGACCTGATAGAAGGTTGGGGAATAGGCCTGCAAGAAATCGGTGAAGGTGGTAAATGTATCTTAATTATTCCATCTGAATCTGGATATGGAATTACGGGTGCAGGTAATGGTGTGATCCCTCCCAATTCACCGTTAGTATTCGAAATTGATCTAATAGAAGTGGGTTCTGCGGCTGACAAATATGTAGAAGAAAATAATTTGAGCACTCAATTACTTGCTGGAGGAGTTCACATCATCGTCACCGATATTGGTGATGAAGAAAAAAAACCCAATATCAATAGTGTCGTAACCGTAACTTATGAAGGAAGGTTAACTGATGGTACAGTTTTCGATTCTGGAGATAATGTTCCATTTGTTTTAAGTGGAGTGATTGACGGTTGGCTGACAGGTCTGCAGGAAATAGGTGTGGGCGGAACATGTACATTGATAATACCAGCATCCGCAGGATATGGAAGTCAAGCAAATGGCATTATTCCAGCAAATTCTGTTTTAATTTTTGATATTGAAATAATATCTGTGTCCTAAATCTATTTGATCGCAAAAAATATAAATTATGAAACACTTACTACTTATTTTAACCTTATCCACTATTTTAGCTTCATGTGGAAAAGACGTTCCAGGTCTTACCGTAGATGAATATATCACAGCAAATAATTTAACAACTACTGAACTCGCTGAAGGCGTACATATAATCATACATGCTTCAGGTACTGGATTTAAGCCAAATATTAATAGCAATATCGTAATTGCTTATGAAGGTAGATTAACTGATGGTAGCGTATTTGATTCTAATGACAGCTATAATAACATACTAAGCGGTCTCATAAGAGGATGGCAAGTAGGAATGCCTGAAATATCTATTGGTGGTTCATGTACACTTATCATACCTCCATCCGCTGGTTATGGTAGTAGAGCAACAGGTAGCATCCCAGCTAACTCAACATTGATATTTGATATTGATTTGCTAGATATAATTATATAATATTTTCTTAAAATACGAGTTACAAAAGCTAATTCTCTATTTTTCTGGATTCGCCACTTGATAAAGCGTTATATTATACCTAATTTACGTGTTTGTTTGCACTTATTAGTGGCTTAAGATGTTACAGCAAGTGTAATAAAATCAAAACAGAACTATCAGCTTAATGGGTATTTGGCTAAACAAGTCATAATACTTGGTGTTTATTACTGGTAATACGACTGTGTCGTGGTAGAAATGGAAATATGGCAAACAAGAGTAACTATAATTTATTGGTCACAAAACTGGATCAATTTATTCGAAAATACTACATCAACAAGTTAATACGAGGAAGTTTGTATACACTAGGGCTCATTTTGGCTCTATTCCTTTTGTTTAACATTTTAGAATATAATTTTTATTTCAGTACAGGAATTAGAAAGCTATTGTTCGGATCCTTCATGGTTACTTCTTTGGGAGCATTAGCTTACTGGGTAATTACGCCATTGACTAAGTACTTCAGTCTAGGAAAAACAATATCTCATGAACAAGCTGCCAATATCATAGGTGATCACTTTGGTGGAGTGGAAGACAAGCTACTCAATGTTCTACAACTCAAAAGACAGGCTGATAGTACATCTAATGCAGCATTAGTAGAAGCGAGTATCAATCAGAAAACTGTAGCAATTACTCCAGTTCCTTTCCGATCCGCTATCGATCTATCTAAAAATAGAAAATATCTTAAGTATGCTTTACCACCGATGTTATTGTTTTTGGTGATCATTTTTGCAGCTCCAAGTATTATCAAAGATGGAACACACCGACTTCTCAATAACAGCAAAGAGTTCGAAAAAGAAGCGCCGTATAAATTCATACTAGATCAAGATGATCCAACAGTAATCCAATACGATGATTATAAAGTAAATATTAAAGTCGAGGGCGAGGTATTACCTAATGAAGCATTCATCGAAATAGATAATTTTCAATATAGACTACTAAAAGAAGATGCTGAGACATACAGCTACATGATTAGAAATGTGCAGAAAGATACACCATTTCGAATATTCTCTGGCCAAGTATCTTCAAAAGACAATTTACTTAAAGTTCTTGCTAAACCAAACCTGGCAAATTTCAATGTAAGCCTTGATTACCCTGGATATACTGGAAGAAAAGATGAAGTGATAAATAACCTTGGTGATTTGGTAATGCCAGAAGGTACTCGAGTAAAGTGGAACTTCAATACTTTAAATACTGAAGAAGTAGCGCTTCAATTTACTTCGTTAAATGAAAGAGTAAGTGCGGAACGAAAAGGGAATGACGAGTATTCTTATGCAAAAAGGATCAGAAACAATGACTTCTACAAAGTATTCATATCTAATAAAAATGTACCTCAGGGGGATTCCGTAAGCTATGCTCTTAATGTTATAAAAGATCAATATCCAACAATCTCAGTGGAACAATTCATAGATAGCACAGAGAATAAATTATTGTTCTTTGTAGGAAGAGCTAGTGATGATTATGGTATTAATACGGTAACCTTTAACTATAATGTCACTAAGGCAAATGGTTCTCAGATGCCCCTTCAGATCGTAAAATTGAGCGATCCTAAATCAAGAGAAGCATCGTTCGAACATACGTTTGATATTAATGAAATAGAACTCAAGCCCGGTGAAAATGTAACCTACTACTTCGAAACTAAAGACAATGATGCGGTAAATGGAAGAAAATCAGCAAAAACTGGTATGATGAGTTTCGAAAAGCCAAGCATCGAAGATCTGAAAGAAATAGAAGATATCAACGAAGAAGCAATAAAGGACAAACTCAAAGAATCTCTAAAAAACATGGAGAAGATTCGTGAGCAATACAAGAAGATGAGAGAAAAGTTGTTGCAAGAAAAAGAGCTTGATTGGCAGGATAAGAAGGACATGGAAAAGCTCCTCGAAGAACAAAAGAAGATGCAGGAAAAGCTCGAAGAAGCGAAGAAGAAGTTCGACGAGAATATGAAGAACCAAGAGGAGATGGAGGAACAAAAAGAGGAGATCCAAGAGAAACAAGAAAAACTCCAAGAACTGTTCGAAGAAGCCGTAGATCCTCAAAAACAGGAATTAATGGAGAAAATCCAAGAACTCATGCAGGAGCTAGAGAAAGAAAGTGCTCTAGAAATGATGGAGCAAATGGAACAGGAGAATCAATCTTCTGAAAAGGAAATGGAGCGACTGCTAGAACTATACAAATCACTAGAACT
The DNA here is from genome assembly GCA_047628935.1 of Halioglobus sp. Lineage (GTDB taxonomy): Bacteria > Bacteroidota > Bacteroidia > Chitinophagales > Saprospiraceae > CAJXUU01. The sequence continues at coordinate 7,941 of JBLHWH010000207.1, forward strand.
CGAAAAGGAAGTAAAAGAAACAATCGAAGAACTCGAAAAGCTAGCTGAAGAACAAGAAGAACTAGCTAAAGATACAGAAGAAAAGAAAAAGCCAGAGGATCAACTCAAAAAAGAGCAAGAAAAGCTCAATGAAAAAATGGAGAAGATCAAGGAAAAAGTAGAAGAGCTAGAAAAACAAAATGAAGAGCTAGAAACTCCAAAAAACCTCGGTGATGACAATGAGGAAAAAATGGAAGAGATCCAAGAAGAACAGGAAGATGCTGGAGAGAAAATGGATCAGAAAGATAGTGATGGAGCATCAAAGGCTCAGAAGAAGGCTGCCGAAAAAATGAAAGAAATGGCAGGGAGTTTGCAATCTAGTATGGAAAGTGGTGAAGAAGAACAGCAAACAGAAGACATAAAGATGATTCGACAGTTGCTAGAAAATCTTGTCAAAATATCATTCGATCAAGAAGAATTGGTTAATGATTTTGCACGAACAAGAACAGTAACACCTAGATATGTAGAATTAGTTCAAGATCAATTCAAATTACAAGATGACTTCAAATTAGTAGAGGATAGTCTTACAGCATTGGCCAATAGGAACGATAAAATTCAAAATTATGTTCTAGATAAAGTAACAGAGGTGAAGCTGAATGTAAAGGAAAGTCTAAAGGAACTTGAAGCCAGAAAAACAGGACAAGCAGCTGACAATCAAAGACGGTCTATGAAGAATGTCAATGATCTTGCACTTATGCTAGCCGAATCGATGGAAGAAATGCAAAAGCAACAAGGAGCTAGTATGCCAGGTTCTCAAATGTGTAATAAACCTGGGGGCAAAGGCGACGGAAAATCTGGTAAAGTACCCAAGGATAAGATGTCTAAGGGAAGTCAAGGAATGGAAGATGCCCTTAAAGGAATGCAAAAAAAACAAGGTGAAGGTAAAAAACCTTCATCTAAAGAATTTGCAGAAGCCGCTGCTAGACAAGCTGCTATGAGGAAAGCCCTCCAAGATGCTCAAGATGAAGCCAAAGAACAAGGAAAAGGCTCCAAAGAGATGGAGGAAATCATAAACGAAATGAATAAAATAGAGATAGACTTGGTCAACAAGCGTCTCGATAGTGAAATGCTGAAACGTCAGCAAGATATTACAACAAGATTGTTAGAAGCTGAAAAAGCTGAAAGACAACGAGAGTTTGACAATAAGCGTAAAGCAGAAACAGCATCGGAGAAAAAAAGAGAGCTGCCGCCATCACTGAAAGAGTATATCAAGAAGCGAGAGGCCGAGCTAGAAATGTACAAAACCGTATCACCTGCATTAAGACCTTATTACAAACAACTCGTAGACGAATACTACAAAGCCCTTAAAGGGCAGTAGTATCGTAGTTATTTTGGCATTAATGGAAATATTGAAAATGAGTAGTAAAATGTTAACTATTAGTTCAAACCCCAACAATATTTTAAAAGTTGAAAACTACTTGAGAAACGCGCAACACGATATGAATATCGATGAAACGAAGTTTCCAGACATACTGATTAGTCTCACAGAAGCTGTAAATAACGCCATACTACATGGCAATAATGCAGATGAATCAAAAAACGTGGAGATCAGCATGGAGGAAATATTTAGCGGTGTTGCCATCTCAGTTAAAGACGAAGGAAATGGATTTGACCCGAATGAAATACCTGACCCTACAGCACCCGAGAACATCGAATGTTGTGGAGGAAGAGGCGTATTCATCATGTCTAGATTGGCAGACAAAATCTCTTTCGAAAATAACGGTAGTACGGTACAATTGTTTTTTAAATTGAATTGACTTATTGTAGTTCAATTTAAAAATAGAAGCCTCGATGTAGATCGGGGCTTTTTTGTTTTATCCAATTTTTTGCTTTGATTAGTATTGTTGCAACCCCATTCCGCCTGATTATTTTGCATATTTTATTGTAAGATAACTATATCCTGAGTTAAAAACACTTGTGTAGCAATATTCAGGATATTGTAAATACTGGAGGTGTGTGTTATTGCTTCGCATTCACTTTACGCATATCGGCCCGCAAGTTTGCTGAGCAAGCCTCGCTATACCGATTTTCATTTAGGTGCCTATCTAGTGCTTTTTTGGGTCACCTTGTATTTTGTTATGTTTCTAGTTTTTCATATGAGTTTTTGTTGTGAAAAAGAACACCCTTTTCTGGCGTAACCCTAAGATAGCTAATTCCGAGGAAATTCTATTGAGGAAATTCTGATATGGAAATTCAAAAGCAATTAATAATGGCGTGCAAATCACATATCGGCGTCGCTTGTGCTGACCAAAATGTGATAAAAAGACATGCCCAAAGGATCAATATCCTAAATGGTTATTTAAGACAAAATATAAGTCTATTGGAGGAAATGTATATGAAAATATTGGTACAAGTTTGTTTGTAGCGACATTCAATATGATGTCAATCTAGAAGATCTTAATTATGCCAATACAACCCTTGCTTCCGCTATAAAAAAATTTAGTGTAGGGCTAGAATTTTCTTATGCAAGTG
>JBLHWH010000208.1:0-10418 GCA_047628935.1 Halioglobus sp.
AGTGCGTAATTAATGATAGTTTCTAGACCTCAGGGGTTCTGTTTCTAAAAATGAAACGCTATATATTATACATAAGGCTTTAAAGGGTAATTTATACACTTATTGAATTTTAAGCGGACACCACTACTTATAAATATTTATTCTATAAGATTCGTCATCATAATCATAGTCCCAAAAAACAATTTCAGAATTCCCTAATCCATCAAGATTGAATTGATGCATATCACGCCACGAACCAACTATTGATTGTGTATATTTTTGAGCACTCCCCTCTTCAATTTGATAAATAATAATTTCGTCTTCATCATATAGATATTCAATAAATTCTTTATTCCCATCATTATCTAAATCTGTAACTAACTTAAGTTTTCAACTTTTTCCCCTTCAATCTCTACCAACTCAAATCCGTTATCTGACATATTTTTAAGCTCATCAAATTCGCTTTTGCCCGAAGTAGATTTTAACAACACAATATCTTGGAAACCGTCATTATCAAAATCAGAAGTTGAAAAATTATAACTATAACCTGATCTGTCAAACTTATATATTTCCTTAAATTCACCATCCACATTATGAAGTAAAACCATATCGGAAGTTCTTATCGAAGTATAAATTATATCAATAGCACCATCATTGTTAAAATCTTCAAATTTTGTTATTCTAGGAAATTTGACTTCATCGACAATTATTTCTCTTTTCCTAAAACTTCCATCCTCATTGCCGTACATAACACCGACTTCAATTCCGGCTCCATTTGAAAAATATAACACATCATCATAGCCATCCAAATTAACATCCGTCATTTTCACTTCATTAAATTCATGTGGACTAAAAGCACATAATAATGTATTTACCTCATAGTCAACAGAGCTATCACTATTGATGGTTACCTCAGTGATAAAAGAATGATTGTGATCATGTGTTAAATATAATTGCTTTCCCGAAATCGAATCGGTCTCAAGATGAAGGTTTTTACTCACCCTTAGAAATTCAGAATACTCTATCTGTAATTTTTGAATGCTATCACCAATCTCATTGTAGACATAAAACTGTTTCCCATCTTCAACTAATAATTCAGTTTTACCATCTCCGTCAAAATCAAAAAATACAACATCGATATAGGAATCGGACTCATAAGAATCAATAACTGTAGGGATTTGATTTGTGCCTCCTGGTTCTATATTATAAATACAATATACATAATCATCCTCCTCGTATACTAGATCTATCACGCCATTCCTATCTAAATCAACTAAGTTCTCACTATACTTAAAAAGAAAATATGGGTCAAACTTTTGTACACTTAGAACATTAGAAAAATCAAGTGAGTCAAGAAAAATTATGTCTAGTCTATCATTATCATACCCGAAGACTTCAATCTTACCGTCTTCATTTATGGCTGTAACTTCAAGATTGAAATAATCAAAAGACATTATTGTAATATTCGATTTTATCGAATCACCCTCGAACTCTATAACAGAAAGAGAATCTAAATAGCCCGTTGAATCAAAACTACTAAACAAATCTGTTTTAACATCATTATTGTAATCACCACTTCAAATTTCATTCGTCTCAGAATTTAAATCACCCATTTCGATTATCTCAAAAACAAAATCATTATTTTTTTTGAGATATAATGAATACTCTGCACCAAATGGACCATAGGTGAAATCCCCTAAAACATCAATTAAATCGAGGTCACCATCACCATCAAAATCACCAACCTGAATATTTCTACCATAAGAAAACGGAACATTTATTTCAAATATAACATTGAATCTTTCTTGAAATTCACCTTTATCATTGCCCTCATAAATAACTAGTTTACGCTAAAAACACCCATTTATATAATCATATTTATAAGCAATTATATCTTTTACCCCATCATAAGTAAAAAAGATCCTAAATTTTGACTACCCCACCGCAAGCGGATGGAGCATTCGCCAAAATTTTTCCAACCTAAAGGTCGGAAATCGGATCTTTTTTGTGATAAGGCGTTTTTATGCAAAAACATCTTTTTATGACTCCGACGCAAGCATCGGAGAATTTAAGTATTAAAATCAACATATATTTCTGGCTGAATACTTTCAAACTCCGCTATTTTTGAAAAATTAAATGACTGAGCGTAAAAATATGTACATATAATACATAGTGCTATTGTGTTTAAAATCTTCATTAGGTAATTGGTGTTTGATTATAAAACTGAATTAACTATTACAAAATTAATGATACAAAAGAAAAAAATAAAATTCTAAACCTTGGCTACCTAATTATTAGTGTGGTAATTTGACAATAGCTTTAATAAAAAAATCTCATGATTTTAGCACTTTATTGAACTGACTCTAATTAAGTCTGAAGAGCGCTAGTTAATTAGGCGTTTATCTCAACGCTACAGTCACAGAATTATTTATTCAGACCCAAGGTTTTAGAAACAAATTATAGATTTTTTTTTGATCATTTACAAATGATCAAAAAAAACATCCTAATTTATTCACCATCAGCACAATTACGTATCTAATAGTTAGATTTTAAGAAATCTGTTTAAACATATTCCTTTTTATCATAACTATTGTATTGAGTCAAAAAGTAACACACACATCTAGTACAGATCACTAATGCAACTATCTAATAATACTCCCCTGTAAAACGATTATATACAAGAGTCACACAAGCCATATATCCTTGCCCCTTACTATAACCTATAGTCCAATCTTATTCCCTATTTTCGCACAACTTAACCAAAGAATAGAATATGCCAGTATTAGGAGTATTAGGTGCAGGAGCGATGGGCTCAGGTATAGCACAAGTAGCTGCAACCCATGGGTGGGAAGTCCAACTCATAGATATAAATGAAGAGGCAACTGTAACCGCTCGAAATAAGCTTCAAAAAATCCTCAATCGTCAAGTTGAAAAAGGCCGAATGACAGATATCGAAGTAAAAGGTATCATGGGGCGAATATATTTTGGTAGTTCTATGACAGCATTTGAAACAGCGGATCTGGTTATAGAAGCTATTGTAGAGAACATGGACGTCAAAAAGAAAGTATTTAAATCCATTGAAAGCATCGTTAATCCTGATTGTATATTAGCTACTAATACATCTTCTCTTTCTGTGACTCAAATTGCAGCTTCTTTGGATAATCCTTCTAGAATGGTGGGAATTCATTTTTTCAATCCAGCTCCTTTGATGAAATTGGTTGAGATTATTCCTGCCGTTCAATCTGCCCCTGACAAAGTATCAAAGGCTCAATCAATAATTGACAATTGGGGAAAGTATACTGTACTCGCTAAAGACACTCCTGGATTTATCGTTAATAAAGTGGCTCGTCCATTTTATAGTGAAAGCATAAAAATATACGAAGAAGGGATAGCAGGTTTTGCTACTATTGATTGGGCAATGACTGAACTCGGAGGATTCAGAATGGGACCATTCACTTTGACAGATTATATTGGTCATGATGTAAATTATAAGGTGACAGAATCTGTATGGAAGGCATTTTATTATGATGGAAGATATAAGCCATCCTTTGCTCAGAAATCATTGGTCGATGCTGGTTATCTAGGTAGAAAAACTGGGCGAGGATTCTATGATTATAGTGAAGGTACTGTAAAACCAGAACCAAATAAAGATGCAGATAAAGGGACAAAGGTTTTACATAGAGTTCTAGCTATGTTAATCAATGAAGCCGCCGACACCGTCTATATGGGAATTTGCAATGAAGCAGCAGTTGAGACTGCCATGACTAAAGGGGTGAATTATCCAAAAGGTCTATTGGCTTGGGGCCAAGAACTTGGTTTTGACTATATCGTTCAGTTGCTTGATAACTTGTATAATCGATATCATGAAGAGCGATATAGAGTTTCCCCTTGGTTAAGGGATAGGATTTAGTAAATAGAACATCGATTTGTTTCATCGTGACAACTACTTAATATAATCATATGTTGATTTAATGAAAATTTCAATGAATAGTTTTAGGATAATAAATAGTTAACAATTTGACAAGATCATATAACTCAAGCCTCATCACGTACATATCGCTACTGTTCTTTATAGTTCAAGCGCCTTTTTTGCCTGGTCAAATCATGCCAATGAAAGGCATAACGCTCGTTGCACCGCCATCACCTATCGGTCAACCAGAAATGGATGCGCTTAAGACTGTGAATACTGAATGGATAGCTCTTGTGCCATTTGGTTTTAGTCGAGGAACGGATAATCCAAAAATTAGATATAACTTAGATAGACAATGGTGGGGAGAGAAGCAAGAAGGAATCGAAACATGCATAGCATTAGCCCATAAAAATGACATCAAAGTGATGCTCAAGCCGCAAGTTTATATTCATGGATCATGGGTTGGCGATGTGACTTTCGACAATGAAGAAGACTGGAAAACTTGGGAAAAAGCATATAGTGAGTATATTCATTTCTATGGAAAAATGGCCGCTGACAATGATGTTGAGCTATTTTGTATAGGAACCGAATATAAATTAGCTGTGCAGCAAAGGCCCCAATTTTGGAGGAAGTTAATCGAAAATATTAGATGCTATTATCCTGGTAAATTGATCTACTCTTCTAATTGGGATGGATATGATAAGATTCCGATCTGGGATGACTTGGACTATATTGGTATTAGTGCATATTTTCCATTAACAGATGATAAGACTCCAACAAAACAAACACTTAAAAAAAAATGGAGCCCTATCAAAAAGAAACTAGCAAAATTTTCTCGTAGAACTGGCAAACCATTGGTGTTTACAGAATATGGATACCTGAGCATAGACAAGTGCGCGTGGAAATCTTGGGAACTAGAAAAAGGTGTCGAACAAAAACCAATCAACGAGCAAGCACAAGCCAATGCTTACAACATGCTTTTTGATACCTTTTGGGAAGAAGAATGGTGGGGAGGAGGTTTTTTATGGAAATGGTTCCCCGCTGGCATGGGTCATGAAGGCTATCCAGAACGAGACTACACGCCGCAAGGAAAATTGTCAGAAAAGGTAATACATGACTGGTATGGTAAAGTGAGATAATGTGTTGATGTGGTGACTTATCGACTTTAACCCGTGAAATATAATATAGCATAGATCTGAGCTGAAGGTCTCTGACCTCGCAGCGGTTCACTTATCGATGTGTTGGTTTGTTGGTTTGTTGGTTTGTTGGGAAATTTAGGACATTGATTTTGAATTTTCTATTTTTTAACAAACTTTTTGTAATCATTCCGCTCATTGATCAGTTCAATAATTGTAGATTTACAATCTGTAGAATAAAATCACTTATGAAGAAATATATCTTATCAATTTGTCTGCTTGTATTTGGTGCATTTTCAGCATCAGCATCCTATATCTTATTGCCGATGGATTACGAAAGTCAGAGAGATCACCTTAAAGCATATGGTATTACTTACTGGATTATTGACAATGGTCTAGAGGCTTATTGGTTACTTAATTACCGTGGAGGTAGTTTTGCTTTTGAGCATAATAATAAATTTGAGGCCGAGTGTAAAATTAGAGGTGTGTCATACGAAGTGATCTCAAATGCACAATTTGCACAAATAAGAACTTCTATTAATGATAAAGAGAAGAATCAAGAAGTAGTAAAACTGGAACAGGCTCCTAAAATTGCTGTTTATACTCCTGACACCAACTCAAAAGGAGAAAAAGTGCAACCTTGGGATGATGCAGTGACAATGGTTCTTGCATATGCTGAGATCCCATATGAGACGGTATACGATAGAGATGTGCTAGAAGATAAACTGGCAGAATATGATTGGTTGCATTTACACCATGAAGATTTCACAGGTCAGTATGGTAAATTTTATGGTTCACAAGGTGGAAAACCATGGTATAAGGCGAATCAAAAAAAGATGGAATCATTAGCGACAGAACTAGGGTTCAATAAAGTATCGCATTTAAAGCTTGCCGTAGCGAAGAGAATAAAGGAATATATTGAAGGCGGTGGATTTATGTTTGCGATGTGTTCCGCTACAGATACATATGACATAGCTCTTGCAGCCGAAGGACTAGACATCTGTGCAGCGATATACGATGGTGACGATGCAGATCCGAATGCTGAATCAAAGCTCGACTATGATAAAACTTTAGCATTTAAAGATTTTGACCTTATTAAGAATCCACTAACCTATGAGCACTCGTCTATTGACAATAAAAATAGAAAAGTAACTGCAGATACCGATTATTTCAAACTGTTCGAATTTTCTGCCAAGTGGGATCCGATCCCAACAATGTTATGTCAAAATCATACATTGACGGTAAAAGGATTCATGGGCCAATCTACAGGATTTAAGAAAAGTCAGATAAAATCTGAAATCCTGATTATGGGAGAAAACAAGGCTGCTGGAGAAGCAAGATATATCCATGGTAGTCATGGCTATGGTACTTGGACTTTTTATGGTGGTCATGATCCTGAAGATTACAGACATTATGTTGGTGATCCTGAGACTGATCTTTCGCTACACCCTAAGAGTCCAGGATATAGATTGATTCTCAATAATATCCTATTTCCAGCGGCGGAGAAAAAGAAAAGGAAAACATAGGCTTGAAGAATTCCGAATGTTGAATTGTGAGTTTCGAATTCATTAAAGTAAACTTTTACCCAGTTAATTACATATGGCTCAACGGCTTGCATCTATAAAGGATAAAAAACAGATAGACTGGAAGGGTGGATTTTCTGCGATGCGTTATTTACCTCGATTTTTTGGTGAAATATATGAAGCGGGTGGAACCGCATTTGTCTTCAATGTTATTTGCAGGTTAGTTAATGCACTTTCACCAATCATTCTACTTTATGTTGGTAAATTATTAATTGATGAGATCATATTGCAGGTCAATTCTGAAGTTGCTGATTATTCAAAGATTTGGACTTATATTGGTATCGAACTGGGAATCGCAATACTTTCAGACATCATCAACAGAATAGTTAGTCTAACTGATGGTCTAATTGGTGATTTGTATTCTAATGCTTCTTCCGTTAAAATTATCACCAAGACCAAGGACCTCAGTATAAGCCAATTGGAAGATTCTGAATTTTATGATAAACTAGAACGAGCAAGAACCAAGACCAGCGGTCGAGTGACACTAATGTCAATTGCACTATCTCAATTGCAAAGTTTGATTGTGATAATTTCATTGATAGCTGGCTTGATCTACTTTGAACCATGGTTGATTTTAATTTTGATATTGAGCATCATACCTGCATTTATCAATGAGTTAAAATTTAGCTCTAGTAAATATTCAATCGCTCGTAGTTGGACAGCGGAGAGAAGAGAACTTGATTATCTAAGATACATAGGTGCCAACGATACCACAGCCAAAGAAATGAAGCTTTTTGGGCTAGTAGACTTTGTTGCTTCTAGATTCAAAAAACTCTCAGACGAGTACTATTTGATTAATAGAAAACTTGCGATACGGAGAACTTTTCTTGGAGCGATTTTCAATCTGTTGGGAACAATAAGTTACTACGGTGCTTACATCCTGATTATATACCGAGCCGTGAGTGGCACAATTTCTATTGGTGATCTTACTTTTTTAAGCGGCTCATTCAATCGATTACGGAATAGTCTACAGAGTAATTTTTCGCAGTTTACTAGGATAGCAGAGAGCGCTTTGTATTTGAAAGATTATTTTGACTTCATTGATATTGCACCTCCTGCAAATACGGGAGAGGTCAGACCGATCCCTACTGAAATAAGGAAAGGATTTGAATTGGTGGATGTTACCTTCTCCTATCCAGGAGGAGAGCACAAAGTATTAGACAAAGTAAACTTTAAAATTATAGCTGGAGAAAAAATGGCTTTCGTAGGTCAAAACGGTGCCGGCAAGACCACTCTCATCAAACTTCTCCTTCGATTCTACGAGCCTGATTCTGGTCAGATATTATTGGATGGTGTGGATATCACAGCTTTCGACAAGGACGACTATCAGAAACAATTTGGAGTAATTTTCCAAGATTTTATTCGATATGAATTTAAGGTGCGAGAAAATATAGCCGTCGGAGACATCACTAAACTTAACGATCAAGCTGCAGTCGAAGAAGCTGCCAGACGATCTCTCGCTGACGAAGTAGTAGCTGAGATGAGCCTCGGGTATGATCAACAACTAGGTAGAAGATTCGCCAAAGGAAAAGACATATCAGGTGGTCAATGGCAAAAGATCGCTCTTGCAAGGGCTTATATGAAAGATGCAAAAGTGATGGTCTTAGACGAACCGACCTCAGCACTAGATGCACGAGCAGAATATGAAGCATTCCAAAGATTTATTGGCCTTACTAAAGGGAAGACAAGTATTATTATCTCTCATAGATTTTCGACTGTGCGTATGGCCGACCGAATCTTAGTTTTGAAAAATGGAAAGGTTCTAGAGTTGGGAACACATGAAGAATTGATAGAGAATGATCAGTTGTATGCTGAGTTATTTTCATTGCAGGCGGCTGGCTATCAGTAGTGGTTTTAGTGTTACACTATTTCTGCCCAAATTGATATTATTTATTAGTTCAATTGACAAGTTGGCATTCTGGTTAGTTTTTTAGTTGGGTGTTAAATTCTATTTTTCGTGCTTTTTACCCAATTAAAAATTGAGGTTCTGTTAGAGGTTCTTTTCAAAACAAACACTGTCTGCAATTCCAAAATACTGCCCATAATTATCGATTCGTGTATATCCCGATTTTTCATATAATCTTATCGCCGCAGTTTGTCTGACACCAGTTTCTAAAATACACTTTTTGACACCTAAATTCTCAACCCAGCTTTCTAGATTTTGCAACATTGCACCAGCATATCCATTGCCCCGTTGGGATTCAGCTACATACATACGTTTCAACTCATAGCTTTGAGCATCATACTGCTTGATGGCTCCACAGCCGATTGGTTCTTCATTATGGAATAGGATCAATGCATATTTAATATCATCCAATTGATTGTACTGATCGTAGAAAGCATGATCATCACCATCAGTTACTTTAAGGTCTCTATCCAAGTCATTGACTAATTTTTTAAAAATAGGATTTTTAGCATCCGTTCTTTCTACTTTCAGTATGCTACTTTGTTTCATTTTGAGCTAGAATTCGGATTCCGTCTAAAGTTAGATTTTTATTGATCTCATCGTATTCAGTATTGAGTTCTTTGATGACGGAACTAAGACCTCCCGTAGCTACAATTTTATAACTATTGTCTAGTTCAGCTTTCATACGACTTAAGATCTCTTTAACCATACCTATGAAGCCAAATAAAACTCCTGCACGGATAGCTGTAGATGTACTCTTTCCTATCGCAGAATCTGGTATATCAATATCTATCTCTGGCAATAAAGAAGTACTGTCTGAAAGTGTAGAGATAATTGTTTTCAGACCTGGAGCAATCGTAACTCCTGTGATGCCTACCGAATGTTCATATACGGTAAAGGTAAGTGCCGTACCAAAATCAACTACTATACAATTTTGCTGATACATATGACTTGCTGCCACTGCATTTGCTACTAAATCTGAACCGATTTCGTACACTTTTGGTATTCTCATATCCAGCTTTATAAATAGTTCGGGATTAAGCAGAACTGGTAAGAATCTAATATTATTAGTAAGTGCTTCCATGATTCGCTCAGTTACTTCTGGCACTACACTACTTACTGCAGCACCATTAATTTCAGAGGGTAATATCCCCCATTCCAATAAGATATCTCTTATGCCTGTCTCATAAAACAGTTCAGGATGATAATCTTTCGTCTCGTATCTATAATTGTGCGTCCATTCTTTACCATTGTGAATTGCGATTACAATGTTACTATTTCCTATATCTGTTGCTAAAAACATAATTATAAGTTCTATTCTTTTAAATCACACGCCTGCCAAGGTAAGTTTATGCAGATGTTTCAAGTACTCTGTCAATCGAAATTCTGTCAATAACCCAACGGTAAACTCTATCGCTGACATAACGACAATAGGAATACAAGTAGCTACAATCAGACCTTTCTCTTGATGAAACAAACCTCCAAATGCAATAAAACATCCAAATGCAATTGCATAAATATATAACCTTCTATTCTTCTTCTTCTTCAACACTCTCCATCTTGTGTAGCGCCGCTCTTCCTTAATTTCTTCGGAGCTTAGTGAAGTGTAATCTTTGTAATATGTATATCTGCTGTAATATAGGTACATCATAACTAAACCCTTACCGACTAAGTAAATAGAAAGCATACTCAAGCCAATTGTAAGATAATACAAACCTAGCCTTGTCGAGAAAATGTACAAAAGCAGCGCACCTAAAGCCGACAATAATCCAACAAACAAGTAGAAGCTACCGGCCATCGCATCTCCCTTGTAGATGATTTTTGTTTTTGAAGCATTTTTGTTCACAAATCTGGATTGTATTAAGCTATGAAGTGATCTAAGAACTCGCTCCTCACCTATCATT
>JBLHWH010000209.1:0-10395 GCA_047628935.1 Halioglobus sp.
CCCAGCCCTCGAATGTGCCATTCGCTATACTGGGTTACGTGTTTGCTTTGCAAGCCACTTACCCGAGAATTTACAATTCTCTACACTAGCCGACGTGTTTGCTAGCCCGAGAATTTGCAATTCTCTACACTAGCCGACGTGTTTGCTAGCCCGAGAATTTGCAATTCTCTATACTAGCCGACGTGTTTGCTGCGCAAGCCACTTGGCTTCGCAAGCCACTTGGCTCCATCTCAAACATGGTTCTGTTCTTTACGAAAATTTCCTTTCAAAAAACTATGCCAGCTAAGGCCGATTGAAAATATACCGCCAAAAAAGAACAACAGTAAAAAATTATTAAATACACAAAGTTATAGTTAAAAGTAATTAATGACTCTAACTTCTGAATACCCCACCAATACAATCCAGTAACACTATCTTATTTTGTGCTGGAGGATGTTGTAACATCGGCGGAATATAATAATTGCCTAAAACATCAAGTGAGGACTCAGTTAGGTGCATTTCAACTTGTCCTTTTTATATTTTTGATTTGTTTTCAGAACAAGATTTTGCTGAATCGTTTGAATCGCTAAATCGCTAAATCGCTAAATAAGCCCGCGAATTTGTAATTCGCTATACTGATCTACTTGTTTGCTTCGCAGCCCACTTGATCGCTTTATGATGTTGACTAAAAGGACAAAACATTAATTCAAAATATAAATATTGGAAATCATGAAAAACGACATTATGAAATGCACCTACTCAGTTTGAATCTACTTTATTTTCGTTTCCTCAAAAACAAGAAGATTGCAACAAAAAACAAGACTGACAAACCAATAATCATACTCCAATTCCTAGCGTCAATGATAGGACTACCATCTCCTATCTGTACCAATCCGGCCCAATAATAAGGATGAGACCTCAACTTATCAGCGGATTCCAAATAATCTAATTTAGACTGTCTAAGAGATTGAGGTTTAGATTTTCCATCCTTAAGATGTGTATACATTCCTTTGACAATCTTGGAAGAAGAATAATCATCTATAGACCAAAGACTAGACACAAGGCTCTTTACACCAGCTTCGAAGAAGCCTCTTGACAGGCTGATAACTCCTTCCCCTTTTTGAATCTCACCTTGTGCTGTATTACATGCCGCTAAGACGACTAGCTCTGGACTAATATTGAGATTTTGAAGATCATAATTTGTCAATGATCCATCAGAAAAGAATATCTGACTCAGCATTGGGTCAGTATCATTTAGGCATGCGTGGGTGGCTAGGTGTACTATCGGAAACTCTTTTACATTATCAATGAATGACGCCATCGTAGCATCTGATTCATTGATATAGCTACCATCATATATAGATTGGAGATAGGTTAATTCATCCATTGCATAAGTAAGATCCGTCAAATCTGAGCCATTACATTGACAATCAATAACATCATCATCAGTTGAGAAGTTAGGTGAAATACCCAAAATAGATTCAGATTCTGAAACTACTTTTTCTTGATTCATGAATTGATCAACGGAAAGCAAGTACGAAATGCTTTTTTCTGATATGAGATATTCCTTAGTCTCAGGATCAATCAAGCTTGAGAATGGCAACTTACTGATCACTCCATCTGGAATAATGTAGAGTTGATCTATATCCTCTAAACCACGAATACTTCCTAGCAATCGGGTGTAGAGTTGCTCTGATTGTATTGAGAGATCACTTATCGACTTACCAGAGATGACTGGAGATTGAGATACATCCGCTAAATAGTAAATTAATAATCTAGATACATATTCATCCTGGAGTACATTTACCTGAACATCTGGATCACTTATTGTTAGGGTCAGATATCCGCCATCCATTGCAAAGTATTCAATGATGGCTTCATCGGACTGAACAGCCTTCTTGACATCCCCTAATGAATAATACTCCTTTGCAGTATTAGCCAAGGCATAGTATTCTGGATACTCCGACTTAAGATTATTACTCAATATTGCAAAATCCTCTTTTGCCTTAAACAAATTCTCTTCATGAGATTTCGATCTAACAAGAGCCGTGGAATCTGATTTATCTACCTCCGACAATAACTTTGTATAGAATGAAATATCAGATCTCAATTTAGATTCTTTGTTTTTTACATCATCAGGC
Organism: Halioglobus sp.; assembly: GCA_047628935.1. Taxonomy (GTDB): domain Bacteria; phylum Bacteroidota; class Bacteroidia; order Chitinophagales; family Saprospiraceae; genus CAJXUU01. Next base: position 2,121 of record JBLHWH010000209.1, read on the forward strand.
AAGCTAGAGCTCAAAACTGCTACTTTCTCCTTAATTCGCTCTATGAGCACACTATTCTTGTTTCGTTGGATCGTATTGTATATTTCTTCTGACCATTCATCTTTTGGCATATGTTCTTCTGCGGAAACAAGCAACTCAATATATTCTTTATACAGCGACTGCGCTTGAGCGACTATATAGTATTTTGAGCCTTCGTTGATGTAACTCAATCGCATGGCATCAATGAGGTTCATCGCAGCACGATACGTTCCTTTTGCGATGGTCAAATAGGTTGTATCTGATGTTTCTTGGAATAGGTCGCTAGCATAGGTTGCTTTAGCCGTTAATAGATCTAACCCAACTGGTGCAGAGCTTGAAATCTTAAAACTTGGATTAAAAGACCAATCATCGTCTAAGCTTTTATCAAAATACCTAAGACCACTTTGATAATCGTTAAATGCTAATTTTATCGAATCTAATTTAACATAGTTGTTTGCTCTACGCTTATATATTCTTGGTATTGCTGGAAATTCTTGGTTGTCCGAGTATACCAATTCAGCGTCCTCCAAGGCATCATTAAAACTATGAACAGCTGAAATGAAGTTTAATTTTTTATTATAATATTCACCGTATAGTTCATGTAAATAGTATATTCTATATTTTGTCTTCCTTTGCAATTCTACTACTTTTTCAAGATCGATAAGGACATTATCAAAAGAATTTACTTGCATGTTTATCTGAGCTCCACGGAGATATAGATCTATAGAATATTCATAATATTCCCTGTTTCGAGTACTTTCTGACAGAATATGCAATTTTAAACCTTTATCAATCCAAAATAAAGCTTCTTCCATTCTCCCCAAATCCCTAAGACTATATGCTATTAGTAAATAGGATTTTACAAATAATATTTCATTTCCTATTGTATCATCAAATTCTTTTTCGTTTTGAATCAATGCTTTTCGAGCTGTTTCCAATGCATTTTCATAATCTCCTAGTAATCTATAATCGGTAGAAATAATATTATATAAAATGCCTAATTTTTTATGATTCCCTTCTCTTTTGTGTACGATATCGATGGATTGCAGCCCAATCTCGATAGCCTTTTTGTAATCGCCTTTGATTTCTAATAGTATAGCGTAGTTACCTAATGCAGTAGCATAATGGGACAAGCCTAGTTCAACTGTATCAATTGCCACTACCATAAGGTCCTCCAATGTAGATTCCACATGGATATAATCCTTCTGACTAAAGTAAATAGTAGAAAGGCCAGTAAGACTTAAAGCCAAAGTGTTTTTATTATCCTCTTCAATACTTAGTGATTTTAATCTTTTTAACAAAAATAAATACTCATCCATTGATGTATTACTCGGTAAAAGATCAAATGTATCAAGTAAAGCTTCAGCTCCTACTTTTTGTGCATTTATTCGGTGAAAAAAAGTAGAAAATAAGATCATTCCTAGAATAATAAATCTTTGCATATTGAGGATTTATAAATGGAAATAGTCGCTATAGCTATGCTATAACGACTATAAATTTACGATTTAAATCTTGTCTATCTAAAAGATACGAACTTATGCGAAGATTGTGCCCCTTCACTCATTAGAACTAATATGTATATGCCATTTTCAAGATTTAGATCTCGAATTGTATGATGTTTAGTATCAGTATTATCGATTTTACCTGATGAATGTAAAATTCCATTTATACTATAAATATTGTAATGAATATCATTTAGCTTGCTACCTGCAACACTTAATTCTGAATCTTGAAAAGAAACTCTAGTTTTAATTTCTTCAGACTCATCAAGTCCTTTTTTTAGCGACTTACAACATATTTCGTAATCTTGAATAATTTCAAAACTACATTCATCATATAAATCGCCTCCATAAGTATAGTCTTCAAGAAAATCAAAACCACTATCGCAATTATCTACTGGAGTCATACCGCCAAGGGGATCCTTACAATAAATATCAAACGAAATTGAAATCTCTCCTATTATCGCTTCAGTAAAAGGGTCTGCATCATTACATGATATATTGGGGTTATAATTAAGCAAATCATAAATATCATTAGCATCAAAACATATTTTAATTGGCCCCCAGAAAAATGACTCAAAATCTGTATCCGTAGCTGTTGCTTCAACATAATTGTAATATATGTTATCTGAAAGTGATATAAAAGTTATTTCATCTAACCCTTCAATAGAGACTCCCACATGTAAATCACAAGGTAATATTGCCTCTCTTATTCCGGTTTCTGGATCTATTTCATCTTCAAATTCAAGATTTACAAAATATACCTGTTGTGTAAAACAAAATTGGCCATTCTCATCTTCTTCACGACAAGAGAAATCACCACCACCTCCATCATCTTTTTTATCACCAAATATATCAAATATTGGACTTTTAGTTTTTTCATCATCAACTCCACCCTTACCCCTTTGAGCATCCAATGAACTTCCTCCAAAAATCAAAAATAGCTACATCAATAAAATGTCAAGTGTTAAATTACGTCTCATAATAGTGTTTGTTTATTTGTAAGTATTATCAATTATATTTATCAAGAGTACATACCACTGAAATAAAAAAGGTAATTGATAATCTTAAAAAAGTGAAAAAATAAAAGGTGTAAGTATTGGCATCTCACTTTTTGCAAAAAAGTTATAGGGAAACAAATATAATAATTATCATTGAGATTTATTAGTTTGATTGGTTATAATTGATTGAGTGATGGTTTGTAGGCTGAAGCTAGTGCACGGTTTACCCTTTATCCCGTCTTTCCCTTAAAATGGCAAGATGTTACGATACGGTTAGCTGATGGAATGAATTATCTAATATAATGGTAATGCACGAGCTACCAGCAGTCGCCTTGCCCTTCCTGAGAATAACGAACAGTTTTAGTTCGCTCAGTAAAGGTTATTATTTTTCGCGATTCAAAAGGTCGGGTTAGGGTTTATGCCAGAGCCAATGATACCAATCGTGTTCAACCCTTTCTCCTGTCTTTCCCTCACGGAGGGCAAGATGTTACGATACGGGTAGCTGATGGAATAAGTTTTCTAAAATAACGGTAATGCCAGAGCCTCGAGCAGCCACCTTGCCCTTTTTAAGGGAAAGGCGGGGTTAGGGTTTAGCCCGAGCCAATGATACCAATCGTGTTCAACCCTTTCTCCTGTCTTTCCCTCACGGAGGGCAAGATGTAGCTGTTCCTGTTAGCTGATTGAATACGTTTTCTAAAATAACGGTAATGCCAGAGCCCCGAGCAGCCACCTTGCCCTTTTTAAGGGAAAGGCGGGGTTAGGGTTTAGCCCGAGCCAATGTAACTAACCACATTCATTTCATTAAGTACACCACGTTTCAATCCAAAATAAACCTCTCAATCCCTTCATATACACTCTCAAAATCATTCAACCCCTGAGCATTAGTGTAAAGGTTATAATATTTCGCAGAACCTATCTAAAAGGACGGGATATGGTTTATATGCCAGAGTCTAGACAATATTTATTTGCCACCCAAATAAAATAATTCATCAATATCGATTACCTTTTCGTTTTAATGTGTATTCACTTCTACAACAACCTTTTTAAATTATCATAAGACACGTGATGACAGATGAACAGATAATAGCAACGATAAAAGATAGCAGCATCAAAAACTGCGAATCAGCACTTAATTGCGTGTATAAGAGCTACTACAATATGATTGAAAGCTTTATTACACAGAATAATGGGACCAAGGAGGATGCTAAGGATGTATTTCAGGAGACTGTGATATCTCTTTATAATAATGTAAAGAACAACAAGTACTCTCCAGACAGTAAGCTATCTACTTACTTATTTTCTATAAGTAAGAATACATGGTATAAGAAGCTAAGAAAGAATGGCAGAATAAGTAATCTAGAGGATAATGAACATCAACAGATTTCTAGTGAAGAGAACATACAGAGGCAAATAGAATACACGGAGCAACAGAAGCTTATAGGTAAGCTTCTCCATAAAGTAGGACAAGAATGTGGCAAGCTGTTGAAGTTATTTTACTTCGAGAAAATGAGGATGGTCAAAATAGCATCTGCAATGGACTACTCATCAGAGCAAGTTGCCAAAAACCAAAAGTCGAAGTGCATGAAAAAACTAAGAGTTGTTGTTTTATCTAGTGACAACATTCAAGAGCAACTTCGAAATTCATACTAACAAAACGAATAATACCATATACTATGAATAACAAAGAATTAGAAATACTAATGGACAAGCATGTCATGGGCACCTTATCAGATATGGAGCATGCCAGCCTTGAAGTAGAATTGTTACAAAATCCAAGTCTAGCGACCGAATTAAATACCCATAAAGATCTAGTGAAAGGCGTACAATATGCTGGCGAGCTAGAATTGCAAAATATGCTTGATAAAATACATTATCAGCAATCTGGTGTTACACCTCCTGGAAGTAAAAGAAGTAACGTCCCATATTTCATATTAGGGTTGGTAATGCTCTTAGGAATTGCTTCTTACTTTATACTAAGTAATAAAACGACCGAAAAGATAAATACGAAAAGTATCTATGCTGCACTATACACTCAATATGAACCTTCGCTTCAAGATAGAGGTACTTCACTAGATAAGTCTATAATTTCATTTAATGAGGCATATGTAGCAAAGAATTATCAATTGGCTTTGACGATCATTAAGCCATATCTGGCGAAAAGTGGTAATGATATTAAGCTCTCTGCAGCAATATCCGCAAACGAGACAAATGACATAATTCTGGCCGAAAACTTACTTGATGAAATCATAGAAAGCAATGATTACTACTTTGTGGATCATGCAATCTGGTATAAGGCATTGATCAAACTCAAAACGAACGAAACTACTACTATAAAAGAGATACTAACACCTTTAATCAAAAATCCTAAGTCGGATCACCACAAAGAAGCGATAGAATTAATATCAAAGTTAGATGGCTGATTATTAATCTACTAGTGCACTGTCAAGTGGTAAGTGAAGCGTTGGATTTGAGTGGATTTTGAGATTGAGCAAGGCAGAGGTTCATGCGTTTAGCGAGCTAAATGAATGGTTCTCTAACGTAGCATAAGCTTAAAATAGACCCAATACACACTTCAAATTGCCTTGACATTGCACTAGTATAGAATTCAAATGAACATACATCAGGAAGTAAGTATTATTGCGTCTTATCATTGCAATAGTCAAGGCTGCCATTGATCACGGCGGCCTTTGTTACTCTGTGGACTCTTATGATTTAAATATCAGGGTTGCGTTTGTGATGGATGTATAGAAATTAATTAGTTGATAATTGTAGCATAAACGATCAATTAATAAACTACTTCATTATTCTAATATTAATAAATATGTAGATTCAGATTTTGTGGCATTTTTATCAAAATAGGACCTATTATATTTATAATATCAAAAGAGAAATAAATACTAAGGAATGATACATTAATAACGTACGTTTTTATATGCTGATATTTATTCATTATTCAAGACAAAAAACGTAGGCTATGCATCGCATAGGCGAGGCTTTTTAACGCAGAAGAAGGGAAAAAGATCAAGCAGAAGAATGTAACTTTATTATTGATTCATTCCTAATGAGAAATATTTATCAATTAGTATTAAACTTATAAAATCAATTACAATTTTATTCAAGTGAGAATTAATACGCTTTTAGCTTTATTATTATGATCCTCAATATTTTCAATAAGTTATGTTTTAAGACTACCATTTTGAAGCTAATTGTCGTATTAATTTTTCTCTTGGGATTTAGAAATCACTTCATGATAAAAAGTAATGTCATGTGAATGCCCTAGGAATGACGCATTAATAAAGTACGTTTTTGTGTGCTGATATTTATTCATTCCCTAGGATTATTTTGCCTTAATCCAACTTAATTTTTATCACAAACCATATTAACTCACCGATACAAAACAATTACAATATGCTCGCATCTCAAACATTCACTATTGAATGGGAGTCTCGTTTACAATCCAGGAAAGCCTCATTAACAAAATATAAAAAAGACATAGTCTCGAATTAATCGTCTTCCAACCGTATAAAATCAGTTTCAAGTCGTTAAAGTAACCACCCCCGCTAAGTACAAGTAGGCGTGTTAATTACATTTTCCATGAGGAGGCTGCAGCCTTCTCTTTTTCATTTCACTAAATACAACACACCAATCACACTATCTTCAGCATCTATTCCACCAAGTCGCGACTGGAAAATATTTTTATCACCAAGCACACAAACTCGTTTTGTCCGCTTATAAAATTTCCAGATTATGAAATATCAAGCTCTCCCCAAATGGGATAAAAACAGACCCATATACCTTAAGTTAGGATTTATTCTTGCCATCGGATTTGTGTTGATGGCATTTAATTATACTTCTTACCCTGTGGGCGAATCTTATGACACCAATGTCATATGGGAGGATGAAACTTTAGAAATAATACCTCCTAGAACACCTAAAGAGCCAAAGACACTTCCGCCTCCACCAATTCCAAAAATAGAAACTGTAATCGAAATTGAGCCCGAGGATGATCCTACTTTTGTAGAGACTAAACCTGAAGAAATATTTGATGAACCTACTAAGGACTCAGATGCTACTGTAGATGATTACGCAACACCAATAAAACACAACACCCCATCTATCGTCGCACCAATTATAAAAGAAGAAACGCTAATAAGTGAAGGTCCAGTTCCTATTGCAGATAGAATGCCTGTCTACGGAGAGTGCAGTTTGGATGATGATGAATCCGTAAGGAGAGCATGCACCAATAAAAGTGTGATGGAAACTATATATTCCAACGTGAAATATCCTACAATAGCATTGGAAAACGATATAACTGGAACAGTGATTGTCTCCTTTGTAGTAGCCACAGATGGAAAGATCTCAAATATAGAAATAGTGAAAGATATAGGGGGTGGTTGTGGTAAAGCGGTAGTGAAAGCCATGAAAAAACTAGGTCAATTTTATCCTGGGAAGCACAATGGAAGGCCAATATCTGTAATTTATAAACTGCCTGTGAAGTTTAAATTACAGTAGAATTTCTAATACAGATGTGGGAGGTTTCGAAAACCTCCTACATCTGTACATTAAGGAATCCGCGTTCAAAATATTGTTGTCAGCTTGTATTTGGCCAATGACTAACTTTATGGACAGCTAAAATGCGTTAATTAGTTAACTAAGAGCCCTTATTGGATTGATTATAAAATAAGATAATCTCCAAATCAGATATCGTATTTAGTCTTTTTTTCAAAATAATACATCAAGTCACTAAGATCAATCAAAATCGTTATAATATGGCGACGAAGGCTAAGACAACACACTGTAAAATAAAGCCTTTCAAGCTCTGACATATTCCCTTATTTCACTACCTTTGTGGCGAATTTAAAAAGCATGAGGCGATATGTCTAGAAATATATATTCAGCGCTGTTAATTTTTACAGCAATTTTATTCTCTTTTCCTGTAATTTCTCAGGATCATAATCATGATGGACACGATCATAGTGGACATAATCATGATGCTCACGCAGGTCACGATCATGCGCCTGCTCAAGTTGAACATGGAGTATCTTGTGGTCATGGTGATGAAGATCATGAATACGATCCTGCAGCTACTGCGATCCACCATATTAGTGATGGTAATGTATTAAGTATTTTTGATTATCCTCTTCCACTCCCAATGATTTTAAAATCTGAGGCTGGTTTAGAAATGTTTATGTCAAGTAAGTTTGGTGCCCATTTCGCAGGTCATGAAAACGGAGAAAAATCATACAATGGATATGTATTGTACGAAGGTAGTGCACACAGAGTTACTGATCCAGGATTTCCGATGACAGGAAGTGTTGACCTTGGTCATGGAGCATTCACACACGAGATAGTAAATATTGGAGGGAAGGATAAAACAATGAAATACGTTTGTTACGAAAACAAACCATATAAGATTGATGCTAGAACGACGCTAGATGGAGGAATGCTTGGTGGAGGAATAACTCCATTTTGGGATTTGTCGCCTTCTAAGAATGTAATTGCAATGTTATTGGTATGTCTTCTTCTTTTCTTTTCATTTAGAGGCGCTGCCAAAAAATATAAAGAAAACCCTTTACAGGCTCCTAATGGCGTGCAAGGTATTTTAGAAACAATGGTCGTATTCATTAGAGATGAAGTTGCTATACCTTTTATAGGTAAAGGAAAATATATGAAATATTTCCCATTCCTATTAAGTATCTTCTTTTTCATTCTTGGATTGAATCTATTTGGTCAGGTTCCTTTCTTTGGAAGTATCAA
>JBLHWH010000210.1:0-10390 GCA_047628935.1 Halioglobus sp.
GTTGGAAGCCATCAAGCGGGTAGCTGAGAACCTACTGGTCACAGGGAAAGATGGTACACTTAGAGGAGCTAGTAGAGCAAGTCTATTGGTGATGGCTACAGGAAGTGGTAAAACAAGAACCTCAGCAGCCATTGTAGACATGATGACTAAGTGCAATTGGGCGAAGAGAGTATTATTCCTTGCAGATAGGAATGCATTGGTCACACAGGCTAAGAATGCATTCAAGGAGCATCTGCCAGAGTTATCCTCTATAGACCTCACCAAAGAAAAGGAAGACAATAGCACAAGGTTGGTTTTCTCTACTTATCCTACTATCATCAACAAAATTGATAAGGTCAAAACGGAGGATCAGCGCTTTTACGGTATTGGGCATTTTGATTTGATCATTATTGATGAAGCGCACAGATCTGTATATCAGAAGTACAAGGCGATATTTGATTATTTTGATTCTATGCTTATAGGTTTGACGGCTACACCTATCAAAGATATTGATAGAAATACATATACACTGTTTGGGATAGAAGATGATAATCCCACTTTTGCTTATGAGTTGAATACTGCAGTGGAGCAAGGATATTTAGTACCACCCAAAGCAATTCGTGTACCCTTGAAATTTCAGAGAGATGGAATCAAATACGCTGAACTTACAGATGCTGAGAAAGAGGAATACGAAGAGAAATTTGGAGATCCTACCAATGGAGAGGCAGCAGAAGAGATTGGCAGTGGAGCACTAAATAGATGGTTGTTCAATGCAGATACGGTAGATAAGGTGCTAGAGCATCTGATGAAAGATGGAATTAAAGTAAGTGGAGGAGATAAGTTAGGTAAGACGATCGTCTTTGCTAAGAATCATGCTCATGCTGTTTTTATAGAAGATAGATTCAATAAGAACTATCCTGAGTATGGAGGCAAGTTTTTGAGGGTGATTGATAATTATGAAACCAAGGCACAGAGCCTCTTAGAGAAATTCACAGATGTATTTGAAGAGCAAGAGCCACAGATAGCTGTATCCGTAGATATGATGGATACAGGAGTAGATGCTCCCCGTGTTGTCAATTTGGTGTTTTTTAAGTTGGTAAAAAGTGCTTCTAAGTTTTGGCAAATGATAGGAAGAGGCACTAGATTATGTCCAGATATATTTGGTCCAGGAAAGGATAAAACAGAATTCTTGATCTTTGATTACTGTCAGAATTTTGAGTTTTTTGATGAGCATCCTGATGGAGCCATCACTAAAAACATGAAGCCTCTACAACAGCAGATCTTTGAAGCTAAGTTGAAAGTATCACAACTAATCACAAATCAAAGCATAGATAGTGCTGAAGATGATGAGGTGAGAGATAAATACTTAGAAGAACTACATCAGATCATCTCTAAGTTAGATATAGAGAGATTTGTTGTCAGAAAAGAGCTCAGGCATGTAAAAGAGTACCGTAATAAAAGCAGATGGTTAAGCCTATCTAGAGGTGATATACAAGAAGTCAATACGCACTTATCACACTTACAACCACCCACAAAAGGAGATGATGAGTTGGCTAGGCGATTTGATATGTTGGTATTGGTCTATCAGATTGTTTTATTGAGTGGATCAGGCAGTACAGATCAGTATATGGGCAAGATCTACAATACAGCCAGAGCTTTAGAGAAGAAAGACAACATACCTCAAGTCTCAGTGCACATAAAGCTGATCAAAGAACTACAAACAGAACATTTCTGGGAGTCTATCTCCTTGAAGAGATTGGATGAAGTAAGAGTTGCTTTACGTGATCTTATAAAATATCTAGAGAAGGATAACCAAGATCCTGTATATACAAACTTCGAAGATGAGCTGGATTATGATGGTATCGTAGTAAGTGAACCTGTGACTACTTCATACACCAGTTTACAGTCTTACAAAGATAGGGTAGAGAAGTACGTTAGAGACAATATCAACCATGTTGCTATCCGTAAATTATCAAACAATGTTCCTATCACCAAAACAGAGCTAGATGAATTGGAGAAGATGCTGTTCACTGAAAGTGTAGCTGGGACTAAAGAAGATTTCGTCAAAGAATATGGAGAGCGACCGTTAGGAGCTTTTATCAGAAGCATCACAGGACTAGATCAATCTAAAGTTAATGAAGCATTTGCAGACTTTCTACAAGTAGGAAACCTCCGTGCTGACCAGATGACCTTTGTAAAAACTATTATCTCCTATCTCACCAAAAATGGAACTATAGACAAAAGAATGTTGTACGAACCACCTTTCACTGATCTAAATGATCAAGGAATCAGCGGAGTATTTGATAATGATGGTGATCTAGTAAAGATAGTAAGGATTCTGGATGGTATTAATGGAAATGCGGGGATGGTTGGTTGATATTCTGGTTAATATTAGATTAATCAACTGTTAAACTGTGTTCCTTGTTTCAATTGAAACAACTAGTTCGCAATAAAGATTCTATTCATTGTTTTTTATAAGCGTGTTTGCAATTCTTAGATACCTTAATTTTAAGTCACATGTGATAAGAAAGTTTGGTTCACCTAACTGTTTTTTAATGTTCACAAATTGAGTGAATAGACTTATTAGCCTTTGTATCTCATTTTTATTTTCAATTGCCATTTTAAATAAATAATTTTCCGCATTTGAAATAGTATTTAATGTAACTTCATGAATTATGGAGATAAGTGGAATACTCTTTTCAAAATTTGATTCAATATACTGATATAAGCTGCGTAACAGGGGTATTATATTATTTTGTTGTTTTTTATTTGCTTCATCAATTACAGTATTAAGATATATCAAATAGGTCTCAACCTGTATATTTTCATCCCAAGTTGTCACTACTTGATTATCATGTTTAATAGATTTCATATTCATTGATGTGCTTATATGCTTCCTATGAATATGATAATTTCTTAATGTTCTTAAAAACTGTCCTAAATTTGAATTTCTGATTGATTGAATTTCTTTTGTATTTTTAAATACCTCAAATACTGATTGTAAAGAAGCGATTAGATTTCCAATCAAACAATGTGTAACTCTTTGCTGTTTCCATCTTTTTGAGCCATTTATTCCTATAAGATTGAGATGGTTTATTTTATTTAAATGATCTACTAGTGTTTTGAAGTTGTATTTGATGGAGTAAAGATATTTGCGTAATTTATTGTACTCTTCCCTCTTCTCACTGTAAATTGAATTACGAAGAATTTCATAATGCTCTATAATTGTAAAAGTCGGGTCCTTATGATATGTTATTCTACTTTCTTGCTCCATGAGATTTTAAATCTATTACAAAATAGACACATTCTTTAGGTTGCAATAGTTCCAATTAGATTAATTCTGATATAATTAAAACAAAAAGAATCACTGTTATAAGGCGTTCGTCATTTCAATTACAACAACTAAATCGCCAGAGTTGCTTCCCTCATTCCACGCTGTTGCATTCAGTCCAGTACTCACAGAAGTTAAAGGCTCATGCTTCCCCTTCAACCCCTTTGTCACTTTACTTGTTTGCTTCACTCATTCCTCACCCGTAGCTATCCTAGTATCCTTGCATTTATTGCTTCAATCACTATGCTCTGAGTAAAACTCACGCAAGTTCATTCAGCAGCACCTACGCTCTTTCCTCAAGCTTGATCAGGTTTTCTTTGGTGTTCTTTAAAGTGTCCTCAGAGCCTCTTAAAATAGCCCTCAAGCAGCTACTTTGCTCCTTCCTCAACCTGTTCTGTGCCTGATCCATTCCCTACGGCTATAAAAGCCAGAATCCTACCGCTACTTCGTGTATTGCGGGCAGCTAGTGCACTTGGCACCTCACGCCCTTCAAAGCTTTTGTTTAAGCTATTACCACCTCTGGTGGTTGCTCTTCAAAGGCAAATGTTATTGGTCGTTCTCTCCTCTCAAAGACTATCCACTCGTCATTCAATACGTTTCACCACAACTACATTGTGGCTGTCACTATTTCATGACTCTAGCCCCGTTCGAGTCTGTCAGTAGCTTGCAGCTCCTTTTACATCCTCTAGTTTAAGTGCGCCCACTGGTTACCCGTATTTAAAATTGAATTGGAGAATAGGTTTAATATATTGAATTTACTTTTGTGTTGTGTAAACAACATTGTATACTTGTAAAATTCAGAATTGTTAATCTATCCCCAAGTTTAACACATCAAACAATAAATATGCAGTACTGCAGGAAAACAGCCCTATTATTAATTTTCATCTTTTCTTTTTTTTGCATTGATGCACAAGTAAGCCTAGGAGGAGAACCGATGAGTTTCAAGTTGTCTAAATCAGAGGCGGCTATTCCTTTAGTGACAATGTCAGGAATAAATTTGGCTAAGTTGGAAAGCGAAGATCAGGTCAATGACAAATATGACGGGCTATACAGATTTGCGGAAACTTTTGCAGTTAACCTGAATGCATCATCTCAGGGTGTTTGGGAAGATTTACCAGATGGAGGTAGGTTATGGAGGCTCAGCATCAGTAGTCCAGGAGCAATGAATATGAATTTGATTTTTGGAGATATTTATCTTCCAAAGGGGTCAAAGATGTTTATTTACGATAAAAATAAAACCCAAATTATTGGTGCATTTAGTTCCCATAACAATAAGGAAAGTCGCTCTTTGGCTACAGCCCTTATCTATGATGATTACTTGACAGTAGAATATTATGAACCCGCTAAGAGTCTCGGACAGGGAACGCTTGAAATCTCGCAGGTAGCACATGGCTATCGAGGATGGGATGACAATATGAGCAGAATTGATGAATCTGGCAGTTGCCAAGTAAATATAAATTGTTCTCCTGAAGGTGATGGTATCTGGCAGGATAATAAAAAAGGGGTGGCTAGAATTGTTATCAACGGAGCTGGTCTATGTACTGGTTCCCTGGTGAATAATACAGATCAAGATTGTACACCTTATTTTCTTACTGCACATCATTGTATTGAAGGTACTTATGATGCTATCACTGCACCCGATGCAAATATTGTCTTTTATTGGAATTATGAAAGAACAGCTTGTGCGAATATAGGTTCTGCACCTTTGGATCAGACTTCTTCTGGAGCTACTGTAGTCGCAAATGATTCTCCGTCCGATTTCGCTTTACTTAGTATAGATGGTACGAATCCTAGTGATGACTATGATGTTTATTTCAATGGTTGGGACAGATCGGGAAATACAGGTGTAGGAGGTAAGGGAATCCATCATCCATCTGGAGATATTAAAAAGATAGCAACGCACAGTGTGTCTCCAACATCAGACAATAATTTTTGGAGACTATTCTGGGATGCTACAGCGAATGGGCATAGTGTCACAGAAGGAGGATCGTCAGGATCACCGCTGTTTCGAGATAATGGAAGAGTTATTGGTCAACTTTTAGGGGGGAGTGCTCTCAACTGTTCAGACCCAGCCAATGACGTAGGCGTTTATGGTAAAATTTCTGTTTCATGGACCAATAATAATGATGATGATAATAGAAGAAGACTTGACGCTTGGCTTGATCCAAGTAATACAGGACTAACTGTGTTTGACGGTGCTTATAATCCATGTGCCCTTCCAGAAGTAGCCTTTCTTTCTGGAACTTCAACAGCCAATGAAGAAGCTGCAACAACAGAGAATGCTTGTAAAGATTATCAAGATCATCCCGTTTCTATCATCATTCTCACTGCACCAAGCGTAGGGGCTGATGTGACTCTCATAGACCTAGGTACAGGATCTGCAACAGTAGGAGAAGATTATGATATTTTAACAACTGGCAGTCTTACACTTTCTGATGATACGTTATGCCAAGATTTTATCGTTAGGATTTATGATGATGCTGAAATTGAATCTGATGAAACAATCGTACTGGATTATAGTTTCAATGCTAATGGTGGTGATGCCATCACAGGTAGCATTAATCAAATTCATACCATAACTATAATGGACATGGATCAAGTTCCACTGCCTGTATCCAATCTCACAGTCATTGATTTTGATTTTGAAACGGGACTGGGAACATTCACAAGTACAAGCTCAGGAACCGACCAATTCGTTCAAGGGGATTCAGTAGCGGTAACATCAAACTATTGGTCTGTTACGGGAAATAATTCTGGTTTTGCCTTTATTTCTGACGACAGTTGTAATTGTGATTTATCTGATGCCAAGTTGATTACACCCACGATGGATTTCTCAACGATTATAAATGCCACATTGACATTCGATCATAGTTTTTCTGATATTACTACAGAGTCTGCGTCGGTCTTGGTGTCTATTGATGGAGGGACGACTTGGTCTAGTCCCATATATAATATCACGAATACCAGTATAGATAATGGAGGTGCAGTATATACCACTCCTTGGCAAACTGGAATTACAGTCGATTTGAGTGCATATAGCGGTGAATCTAATGTGAAAATCGCTTTCCAATACAGCGACGAAGGCCAGTGGGGTTATGGTATGGCCGTCGATAATGTTCAGATTACAGGAAGTTCTACCTTGGCAATTCAAACCAATGTTATTTCTACTGAAGAGGACTTGGGCCCAAATGAAACTGTACATTTTTATGAACCTAGCACAGGAAATATAATGTGTACTATAGAAAATTCTTCCGCACATGACTATGGTTGCACTACTGTCGAGGTCGATAGAGCCGGCATTTCCTTCCAAAATATTGGAAACGATAATCGTATTTTTGATAAGAATTTCCTCATTACGCCTACTACTAATAATTTATCAGGCACCTATAACTTAACGCTGTATTATACTGCAGAGGAAAGAAATGGCTTTATCGATAATAATGACCTAGGGTATCAAGCCTCAGATTTATTATTGTTTAAGTCTGTATCTAATCTGAGTACAGCAAGTGAGGTTACACTTATTCCTCTAAGCGAAATCCCCTTTGGATCTGACTATACCTACAGCGCTTCCATCAATACAGGATTTTCTGGTTTCGGACCGGGCGCTGGATCAGGATCAGGATTAATCTTTTGTCCTGGAGATAATACTTTCGACAATGATGAAGGAAATGGTGATGGCCTATGGTTAACGCCAAGCAATTGGTCTCAGGGATGTATTCCAGCACTACCTATCGTTGACAATATCGTTATAGCTGCTGATGTAAGTACTACCGGCATGAGTCGAATAGAAGTGGGTGAGAATGGCTTACTACAGATATCAGCAAATGTCACCTTCACTCATGGCGATGAATTACTGATGTCTCTTGGGGGGACTTTGATTAATGGCGGGACAATAATCAATAACTAAGCTAGTCTCTGCATATTCATTTAAAAGGTTTAGTCTAACTTAGAAAACCACCTCCTTAGGGCTGGTGGTCATGTACTGATAAACTTTGCGTGAAAATGAATAATAAGAGTAAGTGTAAAAAGTTGTAACATGTAATATCTTGGTCAATTTGATATTGTACATCTACAGTTGGGGTTGATTAAGAAAAAGCAAGAAAACAGGGAAAGTATCAAGAAAAGCAGGAAAGACTTCATGCTGATAGTCAACGATGTTTTGATTTTTGTATCCCTATGGGGCTAGACCCAAAACCACCTTCTTAGAGGGTGGTAGTTTATTTTTTAATCTCTTCTGGTCTAATTCTCCGATGCTTGTATCGGAAAAGTAACTTCAATCGGTGGTTATCATATAATTACATATCAATTTTTAAGTATTTAGACTATAGTGGCACTTAACATATAGAACTATACAGCCCTGGGCTAGGGGCATACCCTAACCACACAATTAAACCTAATTCAGTTCAAGTTAAATCTATTTCACCCTATTGAAATTCAACTAACGATAAAACTAAAGAAGCAAATATTACTAATCTTAAAACTAAAAGTATAAAAATTAATCTAGCCCTTCTATTAGCATATGGAGCTATCAGGTCTAGTGTTAATATACTTAGTAAACCGCAAGGAATTGCAGAAGTCGTGGGTGTACTTAAAGCTGATGTTATCTTTGGAGTGGTTAAATACTTTTTTTTGAAAACAAAATCAGACTAAAATCAAGGTGTAATAACTCGCCCACATTTCTCCCAAAACTAAAAAAGCTCCAAAAACATTACATTTTTGAAGCTTGGATAGTTGACCTACTAGGACTCGAACCTAGAATGGCAGAACCAAAAACTGCTGTGTTACCAATTACACCATAGGTCAATTTAGCGAAGCATTTCTGCTAAGCGAGTGCAAATTTATACCTTTTGAATTTCTTATACTACACTTTTGCGATTTATTTTCAAATCATCTAATTTTAGATGTCTTTCTTTGTGTATTGTACGTGTTTTAGAACGAGATGCCGCCCATTATTGCTAGGTAGTCAGCGATCTCGGTGTGCGTTTTGAGAATTACGCCTACATATGGTTTCCCATAGCCTTTTATGTTTGGTAGATATATTCCTGTTACCATCTTGATATAGGTTGACTTTGTTTTTGCATAGGGCCATCCTACATAGAAACCTAAACGGAATCTGTTGAATACGGCACCATATCTAAATTCATTTTCTATGTATAAGATAGATCGCTTTGCCATACGGCGAGAATCTTCTTCTGTTTCGAAATTACGCTTAAAAAAAGTGTAAGCACGGTCATTGTATTCGTATTCTGCACCAACCAGGACGGTCATGTATTCTTTGTATCTATATCCTGCACCTAGAGAAACAGCCTGGACTCCATACTTTGGTCCCCCAGTGGTGGTATGTTCGGTAAATCCATAATGATACTGTGCGTCTATGATCCATTTTCTATAAGTCAGAGATTCTTCGGCATTTCTAGTTGTTATTGATTCTTTATCCTTGAGCTGACGAACAGTAAATTTGTAATTGATATTAAACGAGGCTCCGTATATATTGATTCCACTATTTGGACTGGAGCTGAGACCATTGGAGAAGTGCACAATGCCTGTTGATAGACTGGTGGTAAATCTATCGTTCCATGGATATTCTATTCCAAATTTAAGTGAAGAGGTATTATTGAGATTTGAGCCGATCGCATTATTGTTCGGATTGTCAACAGCATCGTATGGTTTAGTGAGGTAAGCGATTCCTGTACCGAACTGCAAATTGAGCAGTAGTCTTTTATAACTTGTCAATGTAAAATGAAGTTCTGGGACTAAAGAAAATGCACTACCCAGTACTTCATTACCGAAATTGACATAGATAAGATTTAGGGCTATTCTTGGTTTTTTCCAGAACCGCTCCCAAGTATTTTCTCCGGTTGTTTGATAGGTGTATGCAAGTCTAAATTCGTTTGACAAGGCAGGGACATCAAACAGCAAATTGTCTTTATGTTTTAAAACCTTAGAAGGTGCATATACTGCAGATATACCATGCTGAGCATCAATAGATGACAAATAACAACCAATACATAAGCATATAATATATGCAATTCTTATCATGCTGGAAAGGTAAGGAAATGTTTTAATCTGATATGCAATGTCTAGTGATGGATGATAGCGATTATTGTCGCCATTAACCAGTCGCCATTAACTGGTAGCGGATACAAGCAGCTGTTATTGGCGTTGAGTATTTCAGTAACAACCGAAAAAAAGTCTCCTGCAGTGATGCAAAAATTATTTCAATAACTCATATTTTCTCAATCAACAATCCTATTTTCTCCGCTAGTTGTGCTAATTCTATAGAACTGCCGATGTCTAATTTTTTAAAAATATTAGATTTATGGCTTTCTATAGTGTGATGAGATAAAAACAATTCTGCTGCTATTTCTTTGGTGGACTTACCCTGTACGGTTAGGTTGATTACTTCTATCTCTCCTTTAGAAAGCAATCTGTATAAATCCTCATACTGAGAATGAAGACTGGTTCTAATATATTGGGTGAGGACTTGGTTTGTATTTATCTCTCTGGTCACATCCATAGCCATGGTTATGGTTTTATACAGTTGACCATCTGCATCGAACTCGAATGAGCTCGTAGAGTACATCACCCTGCTATATGTGCCGGACAAAGACTGTATTCTATACAGTCCGATTCATTTAGTATCTGGATTCTGAACGAAGTGAGCTATTGCATCCGTCATTGATTCATTGTAGTCAGGATATCTTTGCAGCCTTTTTGGGAATTCTTGACCCATGCCTATTATTTGCTCAGCTGTAATTCCTAGATTGGTACAGACCGTTTCATTATCAGTGATCCAATGTATACCTCCAGTGGTAATGTCTAGGATATAACTGGCGCCATTTATTTTGGCAAATATCTGCTCATACAGAGCCAGTTTAGCATCTTTGGGTTGGTTCATTTTCGAGGTGCGGTCAATATATAGACAAACCCAAAGAATCTTGAGAGATAGAATGATATATTGTGATAATTAATGGCTTGCTTTAATTTAATACTTAAATTCTCCGATGCTTGCGTCGGAGTCATAAAAAGATGTTTTTGCATAAAAACGCCTTATCACAAAAAAGATCCGAATACCGACCT
>JBLHWH010000211.1:0-10339 GCA_047628935.1 Halioglobus sp.
CATTTCTTACTATCTCAACATCCCATTCTGTGGCAGCGCTATGCCCATATATTTCTAGAATTAGATAACCTTATTTTTTTAAACTCGCTCTGAATCGCTGATAATAAGGGAGATGCAGGTGCAGAAATATTGGAAAAGAATAATGAACAATCGTGGAATAATCCTATGTCAAGATTTATAATCGCTTTTTTTTATATCATAGGCATGTCTACCTTTGATGAATTCTGTATTGCTGAAAACGAAAACCAATAAATGAATCTGGATAATTTAAATGAAAAGCTGGAGCGATTCGCAGAACTTTATTTTTTAGCGAATAGAAAAGAGAAAAGAATAGCAATTATAGGACATGATCTAGAAGCACTTTTTATCGATTTGGAGGTCTATCGGAAAATAATGCACAAAGAACATCAAGATGTAATCGAGTTAGAAAAGATGTCTAAGCATTTTCTATTTGTTAAGATACTTGGAGATCGCGAACATGAACTAGAACGAGAAAGACAAGAATATCTGCAAGCCGTACTAGAATACAATGCTATTGCACATGAAATAGAGCTTCTCAGATTTGAAAAGGAAATTCTTGAAAAGAAAGAACTTGATAAAGAGGGTCTTAAAAAACAACGTGATTACTATTTAAAATTTAAAGAGCAAAAATTACTTTATAATAATAAAGATCATGGACCAGTTATCAAAAAGTTGAATGCTGAAATCATGCGGCTTAATCTTTTACAGAGAGAAATAAAAGAGGCTGTATCCGAAGTGAAAACTGCTGGGGAATACCTAAAGAAAGCTAAACATTATCTATCCCAAATTGATGATTTTGGCAATTATTCTTTTAGTGGAATTACCTACTCAAAAAAGAAGATACTCAATAAAGCTATTGACAATGCAGTACGAGTAAAGGTCCAAATAAAGAAATTGGATAAGGAACTCAATGATATATATGATAAATATGAGCTCCCTAATATGTATAAGTATGACTCCTTCGTTGATTCATTCCATCAAAATTTGATAACGGATTGGGTTTTAAAGAATAAACTAAAAACCGTTTTGATGTCCTTAGAGTCAGGTCAAGAACAGTTACTCAGAATATTAGCGACGCTGGATAATGATGCCGAAAAAAGTAAAAAAGAGCTAGAGGTTATTACGGAAGAGAAAAGAATGTATGTTTTGAATTCATAGATGAGTCCACTCCGAAAAGTATCAATTTCTTCAAAATGAATTATTTTGTATGAGATTTGTATTTTTTGAAATTCAGTGATGCCTGAGCATCAGTTAATTGAAATAAATGAAAATATCGCCAAAATAAACATTTTTAGTGTTGAGGAGTTTTCGGAGTGGACTCATAGATATCATATCTCCTTCCTCTTCGCATATTCAATCACTCTCAATTTCAATTCTTCCTCAATTTCAAGAGGCGTCAACTCATCAGTAAATGAATCTATAATATATAAAAGTGAATTCATCTGCTGACTCATCTTAGCATAATACTCCTCGTCTTCAAACGATTTGTTGATCGAAAATTTGGGGTCATCCAAGAACTTCATTTTTGATGCCATTAATATTATGATCTCATCGCCGAGTGCAGCAATTCTTACTTCTCCTTTTTTTGCTAAGTGCCTTATAAATGGAAACAAAGATTGCATCTCTGATTGGAATTTACTTTCATCTTCTGTTTCATACCAAAAACCAAACTCTTCGTTTTTACGGATATCCCCAAACCATCTTTTGAACATGTTGGGTTGGCTGTATAGTTGAGACTTTGGGAATGTTCTTCCTTTTAATTTGATTTTGAATAATAATCCTTTGAAAATAGAATGATAGGACGTACTATTGTCATCACTTCGTTCTTCTTCTAGATTAATTTCTGAAATATAGAACTCAGCATTTCCTTTTGATCCAGTTATTGCGTCTTCTTCATTGTATCTATCAGCCGATATTAAACGAGAGTATCTTATTATCGATTTAGCAAGATGGTCAGGGCCTACATATTTATGAGAAATAGTCGGATGATATATTTTTATGAATTCACCAAGGAGAGCCTCTTTTACTTGCTCAGTTAAAACACGAAATGGAGATTTGAAGTTGTATTCATATAACGCACGAGAGATTCCACCTGAAATTATGCCAGCTCCAAACATCAAAGGAAATACACCAGTGAATGCACTAGCTAAAACAATTAAGCCAGGAATTAAAAAGTAGGCGAGTAGCCACTTTTCTTTTTTTGCTTTATACTCCTCTCTTCTTACGTCGAGCTCTTGTAGTTTGGTTAATGTTTTCAAGGAGCTGTTCATTGAGACTTTATTGCATTTTTAAATTAGCTTTTAAACTCTTTGAAGCAGAACTTCATATAAAATGATACCTGCGGCAACACTTACATTTAAGGAATCAAAACTATCTACTTGAGGAATTTTAACGGTATCATCAGCAATCTGAATGGCTTTTCGACTTACCCCTTTATCTTCAGAACCCAAGACGATTGCAGTTGGTCCTTTTAGATCTTGCTCAGCTATCGTTTTAGTAGCATTGATATCAGAAGCATACACTTTTACATCCATCATCTGAAGCGATTCTAGAGCTATAGGAATACTATTTTCTCTACATATCGCTATATCTAGAATAGCTCCTGCAGATGACTTTACCATCTCCTCACTCACTCTTGCAGATCCTTTTGCAGGTACTACTATTGCGTGTGCACCGAATACTTTCGCTGACCTTGCTATGGCTCCCATGTTCCTTACATCGGTTATTCCATCAAGTATAACTAGCAAAGGAATTTTACCTTCTGATTTTAGCAATGGCACCAGTTTATCTACAGTTGTATAGGCTACAGGAGATATATACGCTACGATGCCTTGGTGATTATGACTACGGCTTAGATCATTAAGTTTTCTAGGTGGCACTTTGGTAAGTGGGATATTTCTGTCTTCGCAAGCATTACGGACTTGTACTTCGAAATCTCCTGTAAGGTTATTCTGTAAGAATACTTTTTCTATTTTTTTACCTTTCTCTAAGGCCTCAATAACAGGATTCCTTCCGTATATCGTAGTACTATCCATTTGGTAGATTTTGTGTTGTTAGTTTTGAAAGTGCAAGATTAGTTAATTATCACTACTCTTTCTAATAAGAAGCCACCGAAATAATCTTCGATCAATACATAATAGATTCCTTCGATCAATGCTGGCAACCTTACATAATTTGTCCCTTCGAATACGATTTTTCTATGCAGGTTTTTTCCATCCGGATCTAGAATGTTGAGATATGCTTGCTCTTGCCCCTTTCTTGGATACCAAGTTACTTTTAATCTTTCGGTGTTCCTAGCGGGATTGGGAGATATGCTCATCTCCGCGGTTTCTACTTCTAGTCGAGTCAATCTGATATTCGAGTAGGTATATGATCCATCAAGATCAATCATTTTTAATCGATAGTAATTTTCTCCAAACGAAGGAGTGCTGTGCATGTACATATAGTTAGAAGAAGAACCATCCGAGCCTGTCGAATTTACTTCAGCTATTTCCTCGAAATCTCTTCCCGTAGAACTGTGCTCTATGACAAATTTGTCAGTGGCTATTTCTATTTCGGTAGTCCACGTAAGCATCACTGACATGTCTGCTTCTTCGGATTCGAAACTTGATAAAACTACAGGTAGCGTAGAAGTAGATTCTGTTGCTCCTCCGTTTATCCAATCGCGCACTTTTGCTATTTCTATTTCTGTTAAAGGTAAGAATTCGCCATTCATAGACTCGCCGCAAGCTACCTGATCATCATCATTGATCTTATCATAGAGTAGACTCAATCCTGCATTACCGACAAATACTGTTTTTGTCTCTCCGCAGTTATTTTCTGTGTTAAGTCCCAAGATGCCTTGATGTGTGTCATAACGCCATAATCCACTATTCTGAGAATGACAACTCTGGCAATTGTTAGAATCAAAAATAGCTTTGACATTGGGATATAGAGGAAGACAGTACTCAGGTGCACCTTGATTTATCCAGGTTTCAATTTTGTCTAAGTCAGTTTCTGATAATTTATGAATAGGCGCTGATTCACTACATAGTTTGTCGGTACCTGTTATCACATTGTATAGATAACTATCAGAAGCATTGCCATGAATAATTATAGGTTGATTACAATCGCCACTTTTTGTGAATGACTTGTATGAATCATAGTTCCAGTTGGCTTCTGATCTTCCTTCTGCATGACAATTTTCACAACTATTTTTATCCAACAACAATTGAATATCTTCGAAAGTCGAAAAGAATGATCCTCCAACTTCACAACTTTGACCATATCCTGCAAAGAATAGATTGGTGAATATTAATATGAGAATCAGTTTTTTCAATTTTAATCAAATTTATACAACTTCAAAAATACCAAGATTAGGCGGTAATACCAAGGAATAGTGTGAGAACCAAGTGTTAAAACGTAGGATAAGGTGTTTTAGCTCTAATTAAAAGTAAATCAATGCTTTATATATAATTGTTATAAGTTCTCATATTCTTGTTCTCAACATGTTTAAATTGTGCTTTTAGGTAAATAATAATTCTATAATTTATTTCGAAAGAAATAATCTTATTAAAGATTGAATCATGATTCTTTTACTAATCTTTGTTGTGTAAATCATAATATGGAATCCACAAAGAATCAGAATTTACCACTTGTTATCGCAGCGTTTATTTCGATATACATCATATGGGGTTCCACATATTTGTTCAATAAAATTTTAGTTGCTGAATTACCTCCATTTCTATTGGCAGGCATTCGTTTTGTTACAGCATCGGTTATTATTTTTGGGATTGCAGCGGTTCGTGGCAAGTTAGGGTCTGTGAGTAAAAAGCAATTGATAAATAGTGCATTTGCAGGTTTTCTTTTTCTTACTGTTGGCAATGGATGTGCTGTTTGGGCATTACAATTTATTGACAGCAGTCTCGAAGCATTGTTGATCTCTGCGCAGCCGTTGATACTTATTTTTATGCTCTATTTTTTAGAGAAGAAACCAATCTATTTGAAATCTATGATAGGTGTAATGCTAGGGATTCTTGGACTCTACTTGCTTATCAGTCAGGGAGAAGTAAATGCTGGTCCAGATAAATGGTGGGGAATAGGAGCTGTATTTATTGCTTTATTTTGTTGGGGATACGGAAGTATTTTTGTTTCCAAAGCAGACTTTCCTAAGAATTCGTTTATCAAATCAGGTTATCAAATGCTATTTGGTGGTGGAATGATGCTGGTATTAAGTTTTGCCATAGGAGAACCTACGGAAGGTATTTTTACTATGAGTAATAATGCTATCTATTCGATGATCTATTTGATCACTTTTGGTAGTATTGTAGCTTTTACTTCATTCAACTATCTGTTGCTTACCGTTTCACCTGAGAAGGTCGCAACCAGTACATATATCAACCCAATAGTAGCTATGTTATTAGGGTGGTCGATTCTTGATGAGGTCATTACAAATCAGGCGATCGTAGCGGCGTTAGTGTTATTGACTGGCGTATACTTTATCAATTCTAGCCGAAGTAAAGCGGTGAAAGTTAAGAGTAGTGTCTAAGTTTCTGTTAAAGTAAAGTGTCTTGTTGATTGGTTTTGGCACCAAAACGTATTCGAAGCTTTAGCGTCGTATAACGCAAATAGAATCATTGCTAATTAATTAAAGATCTAAAAACTGAACGCCAGATCCATGACTTGTACAACCCAACCTCCCGTCTTTTTGATAGTGTTTTAGACATAAGCTCTAAAGTGCTGAGCGATTATGATAGAAGGTGGTTTTTAGGTAATATTGGAGTCCTTTTTATCATATTCGCTATACCGCAATAGGGTAAGATATTACAATAGTAAATAGCTGATTTAGTTTGGCAACAGAAAGTACTTGATGCTTTAGCTTCGTGTGCATTTAATGAAGATCTTTGAAGAGATAGCCGCAAAGCTATACTTTATAAGGCTCGAACCAACCATGAAGGCCCTCATTGGAGGGATCGGACGTTCAGCTTTACAGAACGTCCACCACTAACAATCAAAACGCAAGTAGACTAAATGTTAAATGGGGTGGAAGAATACATCTCATTTCTCATTGGATCGAAGCATCAAAAGCTAAACAAACGACAACTTCCTCTTCCTGCTTTTTTAATTGCTGATTACTAATAGGTGATGGAGTGAGCTTTCTGTAATCCTGAGCGCAGTCGAAGGACTAAATGAAACGCTTTGTTCCTCCTCCGAAAGGAGTACAAAAGCGACATGGCTCAGGCATCAAGCAGTATTCGATGCGAAGTCAGGAGCCCTTCAGCTCAGGATAGTGTTATGAAATAGACACAGAGTTGTCCCTAATGTTTTACTGGCACTACACTTGGGCAAAGGTGCTTCATCTCTTACCGAATGGTCTGTAATAAAAAATGTATTCGATGTTTTGTGTGCACTTATCGAATGTCTTTGATGCAAATTGAGGATAGTATAAATATTGAATGCCTGAGCCACTAGTAGCCACCTTTCTATCTATGAGGAAAGGACGGGATAGGGTTTGCCTGAGCCAATCAAAATCAGACTCATTCACCCCAATTCTTTCCACCTTTCTCATAACATATCCTTATAAATCGTCACCTCAAACCCCATACTCGTCAGAATACTAAATTCTGGGTTGAAGATTTCTCTTTCAGGTAAGTGGTTCGCTTGTACTCCGCCTCGATATTGAGCAACAGTTATTCTGGGTTCGAGACAAAGCTTAGCTCCTAATTTTTTCAGATGCCAGAACGTTCCAAATCCAAAATCAATATCTGTGCTGAAATATTTAATGTCACTATTTGTGCTACTCATAGAAAGAGGAAGTTGTGCTAATCGATCTGGTAATTCTGTATTCGCCACCCTTTGATTATCATATACAGTGAATAAATTAATCAAAGACAGCTTAAAGTACGTGGTGCAATTTCTGGCATTATTGGTCCGCATAGTTATGATTAATGGAATCCCGAGATTTACAAATTTATGTTCATTTAAGTTAAATATAAGCCCATCATCGTATTTGAATCTTCTGCGTTCACTTTCTGGTTTTTGATGATGATCAGCAACTATTCCGACTTCATAAGAAAAACGGGAGTCAAGGTAAAAGGAAGCCATAGCTCCAACTCTATGTCGAAGACCAATAAATGCCGTGCTATTAATATTCGCATTATTAAAACTTCGATACTTCTGAACAACAAACGATGTATTTGAAAAAACACCAATCTTTTCCAATTGTGCATTTAGGCTAAAAGATAAAAACGTAACGATAAAACAAAAAAGATACCTCATGTGTGATTGTAATTTGGCTATAATATCTTTGACAAATCATAAACGTTTCGTTTTACTCGAAATTGTAGGTGTCAAAAAAAATAATACCGTTTACAAATGAACTATCAAATTTATAGGTTGAATATGATAGTGCGCATTGTAAAAACAAAACAAATGAAATAACTAAACTATAACTAACCCCGAATCACGCAATCGCTCAATCTCTTCCCCATCCCAAAACTCATCAAACCCATCAAGCCTCTCTTCAAACTCCTTCTTGAAAATAGCAAAACCAATAGCCTCATCATTATCCACTTTCAAAAGAGGAAAAACAGAAACAAACCACTCCGCGAGAGCAGACACCATCTCAATTTCTAATACCTCATTCTTCAAATGAAAAGTAAGCAAAACGGACCCTTCATCAGTCTCTTCTATAATAGGATCGCTCCCGAGCCAGACAATCTTTGATGAAGGTTTTGCAGTAACAATACCTTCAGAAGCAAGGCATTCTTCTATGTAGTGTGGTTCAATAGTCGTTTCTGGTATTTCTGTATCAAACCACTCTTGTAGTGGGAACTCGAAACAAACACCATGCATATAATTGAAAAGAGACTTTTTGAGTCCTTCGCTGAATTGGCTGTGATCTATTGCCGTACTATCTACAAATTCTATATCATTATTGGCAAAAGATATTTCTTTTTGATCAGGAATAATACCGTACGAGTCAGGATCTAAACCAACTGGACTATGTGCTGTCAAAGCAAACTGATGCCAAAACCCAGATTGGATTACACCCAATCCGAAAAGCTGACGAACCATTTCAAGACTATCCACAGTTTCTTGAACAGTCTGGGTAGGGTAGCCATACATAAGATAAGAATGAACCATGATTCCAGATTCTGTCAGATTTCTAGTCACTCTTGCGACTTGTTCTACGGTCACTCCTTTTTTGATAAGATCTAAGAGTCTATCCGATGCCACTTCTAATCCTCCAGATACGGCAATGCAGCCACTACTTTTGAGTAAACGACAAAGATCCCAAGTGAAGCTTTTTTCGAACCTGATATTTGTCCACCAGCTCACAACCAAACCTCGTCGGAGAATCTCAAGTGCAACCTCTCTCATCAATTTGGGCGGTGCAGCTTCATCTACAAAATGAAATCCTTTTTCTCCTGTTTGGGCTATGATTTCTTCCATGCGATCAACGAGCAACTTTGCAGTTACGGGTTCATATTTACCGATGTAGTCGAGTGAAACATCACAAAATGTACATTTGCCCCAGTAGCAACCATGTGCCATCGTCAGCTTATTCCACCTGCCATCGCTCCATAAGCTGTGCATCGGATTGGCTATTTCTATGACGGAGATATAATTGTCTAGTAAAAGATCAGAATAATCAGGAGTGCCTACCGTCGATTGTTTGTAATCCTGCCTGAGCGAAAAGTTGTTATATATCACTTCTCCATCCTGAAGTAGGAAAGTACGTTTGAGAAAGTTGAAATTCGGATTGCTTTCTACGGGCTCTAATACACTAGATACCAATAACTCAAGTGGCAATTCTCCATCATCAAGTGATATATAATCCCAAAACTCAAATACTCTCACATCCTTCAATGATCGGAGTTCTGTATTCGCAAATCCACCACCCATGGCTACTTTTATATGTGGATAATGTTTCTTGATATATTGACCACAGCGGAATGCACTATAGAGGTTGCCAGGGAACGGAACCGATAGACAGACTAGCTTTGGGTTGACCTCTTGCACCTTTTTACCGAGTACCTTCAAGGTAATATTATCGATGTAAGTAGTCTCGTTTTGCAATGTTTCATAGATCTCATCAAAGGAATTGGCACTACGTCCAAGGCGCTCCGCATACCTGCTGAAACCAAAATTATCGTCCACAGTAGCAACTATAAAATCCGACAAGTCCTCCAAGTATAGCGTAGCTAAATGTTTTGCCTTGTCCTGCATGCCCATATTGCCAAACGCCCATTCCATATCATCTAACTGATCAAAACGGGAGGCACGTGGTAAGAAATTATCGGTACATATCTGTCGAGCGAGCGTTTGGTTTTTTCCTTGAAGGAATAATATTACCTCATCTATTGTTGCGATATAAGTCTTACGTAATGCATATATTCTTTGGATATTGGCATCTTCAATATCGGATACCTGATCCTGCGCATGATCAAAAATATCTGATAGACCACCTTTCGAAAATAATTGCAATATCACTTCTATTCCTAGATCTATTTGGAAAGCAGATACATCTTTGGTATTCAGAAAGCCTTTGATATAGGCTGTAGCCGGATACGGAGTATTCAGTTGGGTAAATGGTGGAGTAATGAGTAGTAGATCTCGCAAAGAATTTAAGTTTTTGCAAATTTAGTGGATTAGTTGGGAATGGGAGATGGTTCTAGGCTAATTGATTTGGTTATCTATATGAAACAGTTTATATTTTGATTAAAGCATTGAAAAATAGGCGGATCAATCATTTTATTAAATCAAAAGAAATATGTATTTTACATCTGATTACAGTTAAGATTGAAGCTATTGATATCCAAGTATATTCAAGTATATCCGTATATATTCAGATATTACTCGTGTAAACACGGCTAGTATATTTTAAAAATGAGATTAAGTCACTGATTATCAGTATTTATTGATTTTGATCAAACGACAATTGGGAATTGTTATAATAAAGAGGTGCGTTTATAAATAAGTTGAGACAGCATACTCCCTGCGGTCGCATGCTGTCTCAACGATTCTGCGGCTTGCCGCAGTTGTGCCATCCTCCTCCCCAAGGGTCGGACGACAGCACAACAGCGGATATAGGTAAACGTGAGAAAAAAAAACCGCTAACGCCGATTTTTCTCACGTCAACCCATATCCGCAGAATCGTTATCGTCTTGTAATCCATCCGTTAATCCGACAACAACCGTATCGGATTGTTGGGTACTTTTTTCATATCTATTTATGTGACTATACTAGTAGTAGTACCTGTACCTAATTCAGGTGTTTATACCTATTTTTTTTTGATTTAAGGTGTTATGTTTAACTTTCAATAATTAAGATCAAC
>JBLHWH010000212.1:0-10337 GCA_047628935.1 Halioglobus sp.
ATTGCCATAATATCTCTTTTCCATTTACTTCCGTTTCTGAATCTATGCTAAATAAAACTTTTTGCTGATCCATTGACGAGGACAACACCTGCCCACCATCCATCAAACTCATATCCAGCGGTGTCGGATTCTTATCCAGATAAACAGCTTTATAATAAGCTCGATTCATATCGTCGGTACTCAATTATCGTTTGATGAGCAGTATCTATATTATCAATCTAAATCAATCATGGATGTTACCTGGACTCTGATCGAAGACCGTGGAATAGATCTGAAGATTGTTGGAATTATGATCTTAATGTTCAGTATCGTCGTTCCATTTATCAAATTGGTATTATCCTCTGCATTTCTTTACAGTAATAAAATTAGAAATAATAAGCTCGCAAAAGGCATTATTTACCATCTAGGGAAATGGAGCATGGCAGATGTATTTGTAGTGGCTATGTTTATGGCATATATAGGCTTTTATGGTATTATCACTTCACAACTAGGTGATATTGGTAGAAATCAAACTGGATATGCAGTAGAAACACTTATACCATTTCTGTTTGATATTGTCGGTTATTATTTAGTTTCTTCTTTGCGATTCTTCGTTAAAAAGCCTCGCTATTATTACTCAGTGTAACAATTGATATTTCAATTGTGGGCTGAGAGCTAGGCTTAGGGAGTAGTATATTTATTTATTGGTGAGTGATTACGTTGTATTCACTATTGCTAGCCCACAAATCTCTGATTTGTTACACTAGTGCACTAAGAACTAAATATCCCACCCCATATACTAGTGCTCTGTCAAGCCCAAATTGATGGGTTCATTTGATATCTTTTGAACCATTGCTGCGTTAAAAATACTCGCAATAGCTACGGCTATGTCTGCGTCTTTTTCCTTGCACTGATTCAAAATCAACTCAAATGATACCCCTCATTCAGGCATTGACAGAACACTAGTTCTTTTTTGTGTATATATCGTTGAAGAACCACTCCTTTAGCTGCGGCTAAAGGAGTGGTTCTTCGCCTCATCTACACAAAAAACTCCTGCCTCTATGTGGTAGTTTACTTAATACTTAGTGCACTAGCCGACATGTTTGCTGTGCAAGCCATTTGGCTATCTCTGCGTTTTTTGCCTTGACTCACTTCGAAGAATTCAATATCATATTCCGACATACCAAAACAGAAATGGTATTAACTATAGTAAGCTTTCTCCTGGGGCGTTGTTTTTTACCACTTATTGTATCTTAAGTATTATTACTGGAATATTGATTAAGAGATGGGAAAAGAAGGAAGGTTGAATTATTGAATTATTGAATTTAATATCTCAAAACAGGACAGTAATGTAAAGTTGATTCACTTCTTGTACCATTCAGAAATATGCATTTTGCGTATATGGAAATTAACCATTATATTTGTAACGTGAAAGTAAATCTCGTCAAATGGGTTAATGTTTTAGAAATTGTCAAGTCTAATCCAGAAATGAAAAAAGCTTTCATTAAGTTCTATCTGAAATTAAAGACGGTAGAATGGAAACATCCTAATGACGTGTTGAAAACATTTAATTCGGCAGATATACTAAAATGTACCAATGGCAATCGCATTATTTTTAATCTAGGAGGGAATAAATACAGACTTATTTGTGGATATTATTTTGGAGTAAACACAATACACCTTTTTGTTAAGTTCGTTGGTACTCATAAACAATATGATAGAATTGAAGCGTGTAAAATAGAAATGTTTAAAAGATGAAAAAATTAAAATATACAATAATAAAAAGTCAAAAGCAGTATCATACTTATTGTGATATTTTAGAGGGTTTGGTGTTAAAAGAAAACAACTTGTATCTTGAAGAAATAGAATTACTTACGCTCCTAGTCAATGATTTCAATGAAAGATCAATGGAGAATTATGAGTATCAATTCTCACCAGTAGAAATGCTTAAGGATTTACTAGAAGAAAATAATATTACACAAGTAGAACTCTCTCATAGAATTAATGTATCACCACAATTGATCAATGACGTTTTAAAATTGAGAAGAGAAATAACAAAGAAATTAGCATTCAAGTTAGCAGAAGAATTTTGTGTTAATCCCTCTGTATTTTTGAAGCCCTATGAACTTAAAATGACTGGTTGATGCATTGTGATAAACGATCACGTGCTTAATTCCTGACCTTAATTCGAATTTACCATTTCAATTAAATCACTTTACAGTTTACAAATCGATCTGTTTTAATAATTGTTAAAAAAACAAAGTAATAACTGCCCGAGCCATGTCGCTTTTGTCCTCCTATCGAAAGGAGGATTAAGGAGGTGGACGTTGTCGTGAGTATTGCCATCCTAAGAATGGAATGCTGTTTCATTTATTATTGCGGATTGCTAGATGTTGAATTCCACTCCCTGCATTTGATAGTCTCTTTGCAGTTATAAATTTTCGGTGAGGCGTTCTTGCAGAACGCTTTATCTCTCCAGAGAGGGATAAACTTTACTTGGCTCGGGCAAGTCAAGTCAAAATCTTACACAAGCCAGAGCCATGCCGCTCATGTTCTCCTTGTATTAAACGCCTCATTTCTATTTCTACTAATTCCGTATAAAGTCCCAAATCATTCTCCATTCACAACTACTTCAATAAACTCACTGTAGTGTGATTCTTTTTGATCTTCATAAATAGGCTTTATCATGTAGTAGACTGTATCTCTTGTGATAGCATCAACAAAAAAAGATTCGCTGCCTTCAACAAACTTGTATTTCCTCATTTTATCTTTGCTTGCTCCTCTGTATACCATGACTTGTTTCAATCTTGATTTTTCCTTGAGATCCCACGAGATTGTTACATTTTTTTGATCCTCATCCAATTGATGATTAAAGGATAAGAAAGGCTCAAATTTTTCTATCTTTTTATGCAAAGTTATTTGTCTTGGACTTGTTGGATCTGATTTCAGACCTACTTCATCAAACGCTACCAAAGTGTATGAATAGGGTACTTCGTAATCAAGGTCTAGTTCAAAAATCATGTTTTCTCTTGCACTTGTTGTATCAAGAATAGATGCTAATGTCCATGCATTTTCAATATTAATGGCCCTTCTGTATAAATGGTAGGTTACAACATCCTTGCTCGGACTAGGAGTCCAATTTATTATGATAGAATCATTTGATTGTGTAATGGAAGAAATACTTGGAGAACCAGGAGGGATAATATCCGGTTTTTCTACTCTTATGATTTCCGACAAGGCAGATCTATTGTCTCTGGTATCTGCTGCTTGTAATCTATACAACACTTCCTCTGTTCCAAACTTAAGATCAACGGTATCTCTATATATCGTATCTCTAAGTAAGTCTTTTGTGATGAGACCAAATTCTTGATTATCAAAGTTGGATTTAAATAATCGGTAGCCCCATAAATCAGACTCACTATTCGCTTTCCATTCTATGACAATCTGTCCTACACTGTCAATGAATGCGCCTACTACTTCTGGCACTGCAGGTGGGATTGTGTCTTGCCCCATAATAAAAACTGAAATAGATCCTACTGGTTTTCCTCTGTAGGGTACAGCTTCTACTCTAAAGTGGTTCTGCGTGTATTCAAGAGGAATTTTCACTTCTTTTGTTTGGTTAGAAAGGGAATCTTTTACTATTTCATAGTGCCCATCTTCCGATTCTGCTCTCATTATTCTATAAGATCTAACCAACTCATCAAACTCTTCTGGCATGTACCATTTAATCTCTGCATGATTATCTTCGGATTGATTAGCAAATTCTATCATTGGAGACATTCCTATTGGCACATATCCTTGCCCAGTAAATACGTGCTCATTTTTTGACAACTCCCCGAAATAATCAAATCCCTGTACTTTATACCAATAAGTCTTGTTATTTTCTGGCAAACTATCCGTAAAAGTCATTTTTAATAAATCACTTGAGTCAGCAACAAGCCCAAGTGTATTTGTCAGAGGCTTATTATTTACTGGAGTGTAACTAAGTCCATCTTCCGATCTTGAGACCATATATCCAAAGTAATGTTTTTGGTATCCTGCACCATCCCATGAAACGTCTACCTTTCTATTTTTCCATTCTTCTACAATCTCTGGTAACTGTGGGTCATAGATATTTGCCGAAATTATGTCAAATATTATAGTTTCTGATGTTCCAGTATATATCTTAAACCTATAATCAGTATTCGGTTCGTAATCAACTTCATATCCTAAACCTGCCAATTTCGATATTTCAAAATCATATGATGTTGAATACAAAAGAAAACCAAGTGAGAGGCGATCTTCTCTGGATTTATCACCTTTCAAATCAAATATTTTATCAAATTTATTATCATCCGAATCTGGATATATAAATGATCTTGCACCCACAGCAAAGTCATGCAATTCAACAGAAGTTTCTGCTTCAAACTTTAGCCACTCATTCACAGATGAGGGTTTGATTACATTAGAAGTGAATAAAATTTCTTTACCCTCTCTAAGTTTGTAGACTTCTATCGTATATCCATTAGTTTTAGATTTCGACCAATCATCTGAGTTTCTTGGCTCCCATCTCACTTTCAGCTTTCCATCAGAGACTTTGTAGCTGTGATAATCGTGAAGTAGAAGTTGAGCATCCGATGTACTATAAGTTACAAGTAAAATGATACTTGCAAAAATACATTTGATACACGCCGTTAAAAAAGAATGAGCCTTTCCAAGTTTTTTCAAACGCATTGATTGTTTATTATTTCTCATGATTATTTCGTCTAATTGAGTTTATTGTTATGTTTTTGTTTTTGGGAGGTTTGTTGTTTAGTGTTATTACCGTTTATTGTACTTCCTCCTTAATCTTCTGCCCAAAAATTCCTCCCCTGAATCCGTTGCCAATAGTCCACCCCCCAGCCCCCTCCGAAGGGGGGATATACGTGGCTTGGCTCGGGCAGGTTTACTTATTCACAGATTATACCGCATTGTTCTCCTATATCAAATCCAATGGAGGCTCTTTCACCGAATGCAATAGCAGTTACATTAACATCCAAATAGGATGGTTTGAATAAGTCAAACTCTACTTTCACCCCTACTCCTAAATTTGGCAAATCAAAACAGGTTATATGTCCTCCTTCTAATGTCACCAAAGCATATGCTCTTCCTGTAGCTCTGAATCCATTCAATCCATGAGGTGGTGGTGTATCCGTTTGATTACACGTAGTTTCTGAATCATATTTCAGCAAAGAAAGATCAAATCCTACCAAGGCTCTTGCTTTTATCTGAAATCCAAGAAGACAAGCCCCAAAAGGACCACCTATTTTCTCATCGATCTCAAAACCAGCGAATGCCCCAAAGGCTATACCTGTTCCTTTTGCTGGACTCTTACCTCCACATGTCAATCCATCTCTATTGTCTCCCAATACGTCAGGATCATCGTCTTTAAAGAATGCTATGACTTCAGCTGGAGCGGGAGGTGCGCTTGGAATTGTATTTCCTGTGAGAAAGTAACATTGAGCAGTAAGCTTATTGTCACCATACAATACCTGCAATGATGCCGGCTCCATCACCACCAATTCATCTTCATTAAAAAATCCTGGGACGACGACTTGCTGTTCATCATTTTTATAATATCCTCCCATATAGAAGTGCCAATCTCCATCCCCAGAAGCAGCAGTACCTTGTCCACTTTGATCTATTAATAAATCGAGCGTTGCTTCTCCTTTTAGAAGATCTCCTGCTTCAATAGTTACTTTTGCATATCCATGGAGGGTGAAGCCCCCGTCGAAATCAAGCGATATTCCTATCTGCCCTTTGATCTTTTTATCTTCTCCGGCTACGCCTGAGACAGGCTCCTGAACAACTTCAATGTCACTTTTAATAATATCATCTTGACCCTGAACTAAAGAGGGAATTCTTTCCTCTATATTAAGTTTTAATGTAGTGTTCACATCACCTGGTTTAAGAATATCTACTGTTCCCCAGAACGTTATATTTTGTAACGTGCCGGAAGGACTAAATCTTATTATTGCAGTGAGTAGACCGTCCATCAACCCACCTTTGGCAACTATGGAAGTGGTAAATTTCAACCCTAATCCCGTACTAGAATTAGGGACATAAACGACGCCAGTTGTAGACTCCCCTATCGCCTCAATAGCACCAGCTTTTGGTTCCGTAGCATTGTACGAATCAGGCCTCATGTGGTAGAAAGCACCTCCTCCAAAACCATTCAACTCGAATGGTGGAAAAATTGGAATACCTTTATCACTTTGAACAAGACCATCTACCATCCAATATCTATAATTATCTAAATCGCCAGTTTCTGGAGGAACACTCCCATCGTCAGGAGGTACACCGCCACCTGTCTCTCCAGAGGAAGAAGATGAACTACCAAATATTGCTGCCATTTTCAGAGAAAACTTACCCGTATTCTCTTCTAGATCTAAGTCTTTGCCCATTATTTTCGCAGTAATGCTTGCACTAAACCCTTTGCCATAAACCTCATCACCTTTAAATAAATTGAGACTCCCTGTACCATAAAATTGTGGTACGTTGACAGTAACATTTGCACCTGTAAAGTTGATACTCTCGTTTTCCCAGTGTTGTGATCCACCTGTATCTCTTTTTAGTTTACCTAACACCTCAAAACCACCGGTAGCACTTATAGTACTCTTATCCGTTTTCATCAGATTTAGGATCATTCCAAACGATAACAATAATTTATCCCCTGCTACTGGCTTTACTTTTAGATCAGTAGGCACTATTGGAAAATTAACAGCAGATGCACTAGCACTACCATTCAAACCCAAACCACCTATTTTTATTTTTGGACTTTTTGTTGAAAACTCTAAATTGGTAAACTCAATCGAAGGTAATTTGAGAGTGCTTCCTCCTACTCCTTCCTTTTTATCTTTTGGATCTCCAATCGTCAAAGTACCAGAGAGTCGTATCGAAGCATCAAATTCCCCATCCAATACTTTTATCGTCAACGCTTTATTAGTTAAGTTTACATTTGCAGCATTCCATATAGGGAAAGACTTTTTATTATCTGTTGTTTGACTAATTTCAAATATGTATTCTTCTTTATTATCCAGATTAATCTGTGCTGTATAATCTATTGGATCATCTTTATCTAAGATGGGCACGCCAATACCTCCTCCAAATCCAAAACCTACTATATCACTATTTTGTAGATCAATGTTTATATAGTCCATATTCCATCCCCACTCTCCATCCATTATGGGGCCACCTATAAATGGAGCTTGCCCTTCTATTGCAAAAGAACCATCGACTCCATGTTCATCAATTAATAAGTGAGTGACATCTAATCTGATTCTGCATGTCTTAGGCTTACCCGATGGGTTTTCATTCTCACCTGGCTCATCAGCAAATGACCCACATGTCCGTTTGAATGGTTCCGGTAATGTGATCCCAATATTTTTAATATAAACCCCTTCCCATAAATCCGGTTGAATTCCATAATCATCAGGTACACCTGGTGGATTTCTAGAATCACTCATATCGAGATAAGCCCCTTCTACACCTAAACTTATATTTTGATATTTTGTAAGCGTAAAATTTGGCATTGTTATCCCAACAAAGATATCAGTCGTTGATTGCATTGTTGTTGAGAATTCCGCTCTCACTCTTGGACTTGGATTAGCTTGTGTACCTTGGATTGGTAACCCTAAGTTATCTGTTGGCAACACCCAGCTTCTGCTGAAGAAGACTTCTCCTGCAATGCCCATCTCCTTGAATCCATCACAATCAAATGATACATAAGTACCTCCTTTATCATAATACTTATCTTGGAAAGGATCTTCAGGATCTAAAGTGGCAGGTGGAGTTTCACCACTTGGTAATGTACCGTCTGGCAATGTAGGTTTGGCCGTTTTTGTCATCCCTTTCAACCATACTGCTGCATTTTCACTGTCTCCTACTCTGAGGGCATAATCATTGACCAGCCCTATAGTTCCGCCAATCAGTCCATCTTCTTGCGAAAAGAGAACATCATCCGCTGCAAAAAATAGCTCTACAGGATTCCCTTCAATATCCAACTGCCCCATATCCACTTTCACAAATACCTCCAGCAATGTAAACTGAGGATATATCCGTGCTTTATTAAATACGAAACTTACCTCCTTTTCGCCTATTGTTTTTTTCATGACCAATGGCATAGTCACTAGATCACCTCCAGTCAACTGATCTATGAATTTAGCTGCTAAAATTGCCTTGTCCACTATCTCTTTGACCTTTTTTGCTTTTGCAGATTTATTTCCTTTGCCTAACTTAATCATATAATCTAAAAAGTCGGTATCGGTCTCTGGAGGAGACATCACAGCAGCCATATAGCTACTTTCTATACCCATGATCTTTTCATCTAGTTCTGACAATGAGAACTGCATACCTACTGCTGGTGCCGTTGGCATTGAACTATAGATCACAGATGGTGCTTTTGGCTCTGCATAAGTTGTACTATACGAATCACCCATCTCCAATACTTTCAATGTAGGAATAGGTAAAATCTTCTCCTCCGTACGGATAAACCCATCATATGACGCTGAATTATATGCATAAGTCATTGATAATGGAAAGACTAGGCATGGGAGGAGTAGGAGTAGATATCGTGGTATTTGTCTCATAATTTTGTATTTATTGAGTTTTTTAGTTATTGTATCGGCCCGAGATTTTTCAAATCTCTACACCGATCGACGTGTTTTCTGCGAAAATCACTTGGTCGGCCCAAGATTTTTTAAATCTCTACACCGATCGTCCTGTTTTCTGCGAAAATCACTTGGTCGGCCCAAGATTTTTTAAATCTCTACACCGATCGTCCTGTTTTCTGCGAAAATCACTTGGTCGGCCCAAGATTTTTCAAATCTCTACACCGATCGACGTGTTTTCTGCGAAAATCACTTGGTAATTTGGTTATCGTGATTGCTATTTATTGTTTTCATTAACATGATCATTGAGCTGAAGTGGATCCAAAATCGGTGAGTAAATCTGTAAACCCAGCCTATTCCTTTTAAGACCGAAAGTGGGTAACCACATTAGTTCCCCTTCGCTTTCAGCTCGGCTACGAGTTTTTGCCCAAGAATTTTCAATTCTCTACACAAAAATCTCTAGAACTTTACAAATTTCACTGTTTCTATACTCCCCTCTCTTTGTACTCTCATAAAATAGATACCAGCACTTAAGTCTGTTATATCTACTCTTGTGGTATTTGTATCTACTGCTTGGTATGATACATTCATTCTTTCGTTGCTTACGCTGTATACTTCTATCTTGCTGATCTCAGTAGTTTTGCTACTTACTGTGATGTAGTCTTGTGCTGGGTTGGGATGTATTGCTATGGTAGACTTAGCGTCTGATCTTGATCCGTCACTACGGATGCCGCTTCTGTCTATCCAAAGTGATCCTCTGGTATTGTAGGTTTGTGATCCTATGACTCTGTCCCTTGAATCTTTGAGCAATAGGGTGAAATCTATAGCAGTAAAATCTTGAGTACTTGTTGTCTTCACAAATATTCTATGGTCTTTCCTTGGAGGTAGTTTTATGGCTTTTATGTTGAATGTTGGGCTTGTTACTTTTATAGTATTGGCATTGATCCATGCAAAACCACTTCCTTGTAATCCGCTTGATGTCCACTCCGCTAGAAATTCATCTGATAAGATGATCTCTACGTTGACATATTCGAATATTACAGGATCGCCTGGGCCTGTTGTGGATGGGATGATTGGATCTCCGTCGTCGGTATAGTCATTGTTTGGGTGGATTGCGATTTCTATGTCTAGTTCATCGTTACTATTTGGATCAGTTGGATCAGTCGGATTATCGGGGTCACCAATTAATGGCGGTGATTTTACGTTAAGACCTGAAGTCACACCTCCACCACTTCCACCTCCAGTAAAGCCAGGAGGTCTATGAATACTTGTATTACGGATGGCGATGTTATTGTTTGCTTTATTATTATCCCATGGGTTATCACCTTCTGGAGAAGTCATAGGATCAGCTTCTGGTTCATTGTTTATTGATGGCGTTGTTATACGTGCTAGTATACAAGCCCATATTGATCCTCCAGCGCTAACATATGCTGGAACGTCATCTGGATTAATTGGAATCCAAGGAATCTCATAGCGATACACCTTCCATACTTCTGCCGTATTTGTAGTTGGGTCAATATAACCTTCTGTATAGAAATTCACGTATTGATCCATTGG
Source organism: Halioglobus sp. (assembly GCA_047628935.1). Lineage (GTDB taxonomy): Bacteria > Bacteroidota > Bacteroidia > Chitinophagales > Saprospiraceae > CAJXUU01. Next base: position 10,164 of record JBLHWH010000212.1, read on the forward strand.
TATGCCATCAACTCCAGGACCTAAAAGTGAGTTGTTAGCACTACTTGTAATCTCGTATCCTATTTTAATTGACGTAGTAACTCCATTATTATCAACATAATACTTATCTGTCCAATCTTCTGGCCAAACTGATGAAATATTAGACTCACTGATATGTACATGCAATTTTTCATT
>JBLHWH010000213.1:0-10201 GCA_047628935.1 Halioglobus sp.
TTCAGCAAACTCTAGAAGGTTTCTACCTTTAAATAATTTCATATAGTCCTGTTTTATCTACGCATAAGGTACAAATTATATATGCATTTAACTACTGATCTCTATAAAAGGAAATAAAGAAAGTCCAACTATTGCCAGGCTTTATATGATCTATGGGGATTATTATATTGCAAGAGATTCTTTATTACAAGCTTTAGAAAAGTACCAAAAAGGGTTACAATATTTTGATGCCAATCTAGATAATGAATTCGGAAACAATCCGAATATTTCACTTGTATCTGAGGGTACTCTGACGCTGCAGGTGTTAGATGAAAAGGCAGAAACATTGATCACGCTATACCACAAAAGTGGAGATAAAAGTTACTTAATAGATGGTATATCCACCTATAATGCCGCAATTGACTTAATCGATAAAATGAAGTCAGACTTCATCACTGAAGGATCTAAATATAGCGTAAATGAAATTGCATCTTCTATTTTACCCAAAGCACTTGAAGCAAATTACCTGCGCTATGAAATAGAGAAAAGTGAATCATCTCTGAATTCAATTTTTAGTATCATAGAAAAAAATAAGGCAGAAATTTTATTCCAGAATATAAGCTCAAAATATAACCTATTGGCATCTTCCTTGCCTAAAGAATTGATTGAAGAAGGCATTGGCTTGAAGTATGATATTTCTTATTATTCTAAATTACTCTCAGAAGAATCTCAAAAACCAGAAGCCAATGAGACCAATATTTCAAAATATAAAGACAAGTTGTTCAAACTGAATGAAGCCCATTCTTTTTATGATCAAAAAATCAAAGATGAATACCCAGATTTTCATACATTAAAAAATGAAATTGGAAAACAAATTTCGATAAATGATCTAAAATCTATACTCGAAAAAGATCAATTGATTATTGAATATTTCCAAACTAAAAAACACTTATATACGATATCAATCAGCAAACAAAAAGCTGAAATAAGCAAATCTTCCATTGATGCCATCAAACCAAATGTAAATTCATACTTCAAACAGATATCGACTCGGCCCACCAGTGGCAACTTTAATATAAATGAGTTCAATGTATTGTCATATGCACTTGCCAAGCAACTCGTCCTTCAAGATAAAAACTATCACCCAAATCTCAGTAAAATTATATTCATTCCGGATGGAATTTTAAATAAAATACCTTTTGAATCTTTGGTTATTGACGAATCTGGGAAAATGTTGATTGAAAGTTGTAATGTTACCTATAACTATTCAGCCAGCCAGTATTTAGAAAATCATGCTAGTCCTACTTTAGAAAATCCGAAAGTCCTTTGTTTGACTCCTTCTTTTGATGGATATACTTCAGAACAAAGAAATTGTAACGCAACTATTCTAGGAGATTTACCAAATATTAAAAAAGAGTTTGACTACCTAAAGTCTAATTTTTCGGGTAGTTTTTTTGAAGATGATTTGGCCAATAGCACTAATTTAACAGAAAATTTCGAGTCGTTTCCAATTATCCATTTAGCCACTCATGCTTGTCTTAATATTGAAGATCCAATGCTCAGTCAAATCTATTTTTCTGATGGGGCATTAACGACATATGATATCCAAAACCTGAATTCAAGACCAGAATTGGTTGTCTTGAGTGCCTGTAATACAGCATCTGGACTCATTCAAGATGGTGAGGGAGTAATAGGATTATCAAGGGGGTTCTTTGAGGCTGGAGTAAAAGGACTACAATCTAGCCTCTGGTCCATAGATGACTATTCTTCTTCTGAAATAGTGAATAAAATGTACCATCATCTGCAGAAAGGAACTTCCAAATCAGAAGCATTGAGGTTGTCAAAATTAGATTACCTCAAAAATGCTGACAAACTCAGATCTCATCCCTATTATTGGGCGGCATTGATTCATATAGGAAATGACACACCTATGCACTTCACAAATTATAATCTACTATACAGTATACTTATTCTACTTCTGGTGGGCGTTTGTATCGTAGGATTCTATGTCTACAAGAAAAAAGGTTAATTATTTTGAAATATCATTAAGCCTCTTGGGAATGATACTATCCTTCTATACGAAACTAAAGTTTCGAAAACCTATCGTGACACCTAATGGCATACCAAATTTATTTGGTATAAAAAAGTCTTGCGCAGCAAAGCAATATAGAATGACACTATCCTTCTGTACGAAACTAAAGTTTCGAATACCAATCTTACCGCCTAATGGCCTATCAAATTTATTTGGTATAAAAAAAGACTTGCGCAGCAAAGCAATATAGAAAGCTGTGATCAGTTTACGGAAACGCCAACTCAACGTGTAAAACCCTTTCTCCTGTCTTTTTGATATTGTCTTCGACAAATGATACCTTTTGCTGAGCGATTATGATAAACAGTGAATGTGGTCAACAATCATAAATAAGGGTCATATCATATTCGCTATATGGCTACTGTCTTCGACATAAAAATAGAAATATGCTGAGCGATTATGATAATCGTATTGATTTTTACAATGAAGTGCATTGGAGTATCATATTCGCTATACTTAAAAGGGCAAGATGTTCCGATAGTGATTGAGAGAGAAAGCCGTGATCATTAAGCTGAAGCGCAGCCAAGATCCCATTGACCACGGGACAGATCGGTGATCCAACTTCCCAAACCAAATCCACAAATCAAACAAATCCACAAATCAAACAGCAAAGGAACTACTTCACCTAATGGCATACCAAATTTATTTGGTATAAAAAAAGTCTTGCGCAGCAAATCAATATAGAACACACTATCATTCTATCCCAAACTAAAGTTTCGAAAACCATACATGGCTGTAAACTAGCTACCTAATAAGACAAAACAAGGCATTAGCTCTGAATATATTCTTATAGTTTTTACCTTTATGTAACCTTACTAAAATTATTTTTTTTATAAATTGATTACCTCTGCACGAAATGGGGTATACATGTATGATATATTATAACAATCAAAAAAGATTGGAATTTTGTGTCCGATAGTATTCAGTCAAGAACTGCCTATCAATCACTTTTTGGAATTTCGCCAAATAGCGTACTTTTTTGGGACATGGACGGATGGCATTGTTTCTCGTACTAGATACTAATAAGCAAAAGATGACAACAATAGATAAAATAGAATCCAGCCCTGATGGCGCTGGTCTCCTTTTATCAAGGGACGTTGTCATCAATTATGACTAAAAGACAGCATAATTAGTTTAATCGGACAGTTCTCAAAAATGGTACTTTAATTCACTTTTGGTTAATATGAAAAGTAGAATTGGTGTGATGTTTTATAGAGATAGAAGAAAACGGGAAGTCTAAATAATTTATTTTTATTTAGAGGCATAAGCAAGTTTTAATCGCCTTGATAAATCAGAAAGGATTAATGCGTTTTACGATAAAATTTTTTACAATGAAAAATTTAAAATTACTAATTGTTTTATTATTGTTTTCACAAACAATGCTTCATGGGCAAAAGGATATAGAACGTCCAGAAGTTTACTTTGATTTTCATGCTTCAACCATAGATCTATGTGATGAAACCAAACATGTCTATCTTGAGTTTTATACTGATTCTTATTATGGTGCGGATGAAAATAATGGGAGCACGATTGACAAAATAGAAATTTATCCGAGTAGTGAACCTGCTAAACAACAAGTATTAACAGAAGGGAAAGACGTTGAATTTTTTAATTTGAATTCAATTAACAATGAAATCCCATTTACGGTTTTGGCTTTTAATGATAAGAATGAAAAGCTTTTTCAAAGTGAAATTAAAGTGAATACTGTTAAGGAAAAAGGGGTAGTTGATGTTACGGATAGACTGGATGGCTATCTTGATAACTTTGTTGGTTCAAAATCATCTTTATTTACTTATTTTTGTGGAAAGACGATTAGTAAAGTTGAATTGCTAGCGTTTTTTCAAGATTTTCTTCAATTATCACCTGAGGAAATGTGTGCGATGATCGATCAGTATGAATTGTACACCAGCAGACCGTTTGAAAACTGGATGGAAGGTAAATGGGTATGGCACCTATGTAATTTGCTTGAAGATTTTCAAAACCCAATAGTTAGCGGTGGTGGGGGAGATCCTACAGGGGAATCTGATTGTATTTGTAACCTTATACGAACTAAATCCAGTGCATTGAATGTGGGAACTGCTTCAACAACTACTTACCCAACGGAGGATTGTGAATTTTACTCACCACTGCTAAATGGAAAGAACTATGATCCAGATGGTGCAGATGGAGATGACGATCTGATATTGTCTTATGGGAGATTTGGAGCGGCAAAAGCGGGAACTGTTGAGTTGTTTTATGATGGGTCTGATGACTCACCTGATTGGGAAGTAGGAATGAAGCAGGGATGGAGTACTTTACGCTACAGGTCTGTTTGTGTAGATCCCAATACAATAGATCCTGATATAAGTAATTGCGCTACATGCCAGAAAAAGGTTAATATAGAATATGGATATTATTCTAGTGTAGATTTGTTTGCTCAAAGGTTAGCATGTACCTGGTGTCCTGAAAAAGCGGAAGTAACTATTGAAGACTGGGCTATGTTAGTTGTTCAAAATGGTGATGAAGTTACAGTAGTTGAAACAGATGCAAAAAGACATCAAGCTATATGTGGTTTTGATCCAAACGATCCTACAATTGACAGCTTACTTACTAATTTACCCGAAGTAGTAAACGCTATTGGAACAGCGATAGCCAACACTAATGTTGAGACTGTAATCGCTGCTTCAACAGAAATAATTTCATTTTTGGAAAGTTCAATATTGGAAACATCTTGTGCAACAAATTTAGTAGATGAATATACATCATTTGCTGGAGATACTACGTTCCTGTTAAATCCGGGAGAACAATTAAAAGTCACATTAATTTCAAATGCTAAATTTGGTGGAAAGATTGTGAATCACGGCAGAGCAATAGGAAGCATCAATTCTGATTTTTATTTAACTGGTGTACTGACTACGATTCCTGATTCTGTTGGGGGGGTTCCAGAATATTGCGAGTGTGAAAAAATCGCTTCGTATACTGTGGGTTCATTAGAGCCCTTTACTCCAAGTACAAGCTTTATTGTTGATGAACCAAGTAATGGTCAAGTAAACTGGCCAAGTATCTTCTTAAATAGCCCATTCAATCTAGCTACAATGCAACAACTTACTGGATCATTTATAGGTACAGCGGGTGAATGGGGAGATGCATTTGAGCCAGCAGGATGTTGTGATGTTGTTATTCCTTGTCATTCAGATTGCGTGTTTTTAAGAGGTTGTGGTGATGAACAAGTGGTTGGAAGAATAGAAAACAGTTCTAGTTCCTTATTGCTTGAAAATGAGATTAGCAAACCATTACAAATTACAGAAGAAACGATTGATGAAAATGAGAATTTAGTATTAGAAGAAATAGCACTAAGAAATATTTCTATTGATTCTAGACCGAACACAGTTTCTAAGGTGAATGTATTCCCTAACCCAATAGATCAGAATAATTATCTTTCAGTTCTCTTAGAGCCTAAATTTCATATTTCAAAATTAAATGTTTTTGATATAAATGGAAACTTATTAGAGCTCAAAGTGAATTTGAAAGAAAATACAGCTAGTGTAGATGTTGAAAATCTTATTGATGGCATATATGTATTAGTAATTGAAGATCAGAAGTCAAATATTTACTTAAATAAATTTATAAAACTATGAAACAGATAATTTATGGGAGCCTATTTTGTATTGCGTTCGTGATTATTCAGAGTTGTGGAACTGATTGCTCCAAGGAAACAGGATTTCATCCTGATTGTGGTTGTCCATCGGGACAAACAGCTTTTAATGAAAATTGCGTCCAATCAGATAATTATACATATTATTTTGGATTAGTTGATTTTTATTGCTTTCAAGATTCTATTGCAATCGGGATTGATAATTTAGCTAAAACAGCTATTCTATTACATGATGAAAATGGTGGCTTTGGATCAACCGGGCCAATTCCATATTCTGAAATAGGAGTAGATGGGTTTTCTGCTAATGAGTGTATATTAAATGATATAACTAGAACCATTTTTTTACTATTTGATGACAAAGCGTCAATAGATCAATTGCCATCGGAAGTATATTTAACCATGTATTTAAAAGAATCAGCATTTTTTGGATCAAATACAATTGATAGTACCCAAATATCAGTAACTAGAAGATAAGAATTAACTGAGGATAACATTAGATAAAAGGGAATCCAGCCCTGATGGCGCTGGTCTCCTTTTATCAATGGACGTTAGCATCAATTATGACTAAAAAGACTGAAAGATTAATCATTTTTCGATAAACCTGAAACAGGTGGACAAGATCAAGATAGACGCCTAGAGGTAAAAAAATGATGAATCAAGTAACTTAATTTAGGTTGTAAGAGATGTGAAAGAGATATTTTTCTCGACGGTGGAACTGACGATCAGTTCAAAATAATAATATCATGATAAAATTACGAGATTCAAAATTTATTAAATTAGTTTGGTTTTTTTAGCATCAACATTAATGTATATTAGTTGCTCAACAGACACTATTGCGGGACAAAATGGTTGTTCAGTAATTAATAATTATTCAATTGATGAAAGCCAAATCATCGAAAATATGGAGCTAATGTTAGACTATGCTAGATCAGTTGATCAACAGGAAGATTTCACTACATTTTCGGAGTTTCACCAGACGCTCTATGGAGATGGAGAAGAAGCAAGACAACATGTTGCCAAATTTGAAGAGGAAAGCGATAAGTATACAACTTTAGGATTTGAAGGGTATATAAATAATCATGTTGATCTTTCAGAAGAGCTTAAAAATTATATCCTTACATATGCTCAAGGCTTGACTAACTTTTTAAACATTGAAAAACCCGATTTAAGTCAATTTACTGAATATATTAATATACAAAAACTACTTTATTTCAAAGTAATATCTGCGACGAGGACAAACAACTAATGTCATTTTATCTATCTGCATCGCAAGGATATGCAAATTGGTATTATTCACATTATTTTACTGATAGCAGTTCAGATGTTAATGGGAGTAATGAAGTTACATTGAGAGGATGTAACTTTTTTGAAGCAATTGGTTGCGCTCTTTTAGCTTTAGTAGTGGGGACTATTATAGCTGCAGGTGTTGCGGCACTTATACTATTAGCTACATTTAAAGTAATCATAAATGGAGTGGTTCAAAACGTAAATACAAAGAGTCAGGAAGATTTAGCATTTATAGCTGCATTAGCTGGTTTTATTTTTACAGGTGTAAATGTGTATGAATGGTGCTGTGGAAGAGACGATGTCCCAGAACAAATATGTGAGGGGCCTACTGGCGCAGCATATATTCAAACAGGATGTAATGAGTTCGTTTATCGTGTCTTTGGACCGAGTGATTATGGACTTACGGTTTGGGATAATGACAATACTGATCCAGCAGAAGCAACAACGCCAAATCCTCGATTGAAACTAAGCGTACCTTCATTTGGTGATCCTTCGGTCTTAATTGCAAGAATTGCATGTTTGATAGATGGCAGTACTGTTGAAATTTTCGATTGGAAGGAAGATGAAACATTCGAATTGGATGATAATCCTTTTCCTCTAGTTTGGGAAGACGCACCGCCAACAAATGCAACGTATATACCTAATTTTACCCTTCCATATTTTATATCTGTTAATACATCGTCTACGGATATATTTACATATACATGGTCTATTACTTCTCCACATACCATCGATGGAGGCGTACATGATTCAAATGCAAAAATCAAATTTAACAGCTCGGGTTTAGCTACCACTACAGTTATCGTTTTGGATAATTGTACAGGTATATCTGAGAGTATCTCTGGACAAACTCAAATTCAATAAGTTATGAATAAGCATATTTTCTTACTAATAGTATTTGTAATAGCGATCTCAAGTTGTTGCAAAGAAGATGAAAAGATGATAAATCCATACTTTGCAAAAGTATATCCACAGATATTGGATAGTATTGAATTGGAATGTGACCCAGATACATCATATAACTATGTTTTTGCAGAAATTAACAATACGGATTTTTGTAGATATGAAAGTAAGGTAGGGAAGTTTGAACTTAATAAAAGCTCAAAATTTATGACATCTTCACCAACAATTGGTTCAGGGGAAGTCGACCCAGATGCCAGACAAGGAGCCTCATTAGACTTAGGAGACATTCATTTAAAAAATCGTCATGAAGTACTTCAGATTAAATTTCCAGATTTTAAATTAGGTAGGAACTTTATTGAATATTTAGATTCGATATTTTCTATAGAAGAGCATGATATAATTGGGTTGGAAGATATTGTAATTCCTGATGGGACGGATATAGAAGAAGAAGCACTTCTTAAATTTAGTGGTGGGTATTTGAAGTCATTTTTAATTGAATTGGGAGCTGTTGATAGAGTAAATATTACAGAGTCAGGAGGGAATGGATTTTCATTGAGGTCAATATATGGAGATCAAGAGGATAGTTATATTCGGTTTACAAATGTAGAAAAAACGAAAGATGATGAACATGTTTATTATGATCTTGAGATAGATTTTTCTTGTAATTTATATCATTGGCCACAATATGGCTATGAAGGATTATGGGGGGAGGTACGGAATGGTAAAATTATTGCGAAAGTTAGTGTTGATAAATAGTAAAAGATGCTAACATTAGAAAAAACGGAATCCAGCCCTATCGGGGCTGGTCTCCGTTTATCAAGGGACGTTGTATCTTCTAGCACGAGCTATACTAAGGAAGGATGTATTAATAAAGTACGTTTTTATCTGCTGATATTTATTCATTCTCCAAGGCAAAAAACGTAGGCTATGCATCGCATAGGCGAGGCTTTTAAACCAGAAGAAGGAAAAATATCAATCAGAAGAATGTAACTTTATTATTGTTTCATTCCTTCACACCCAATGGGCTATCAAATTTATTTGGTATGAAAAAAGTCTTGCGCAGCAAAGCAATATAGAATGACACTATCCTTCTACCCCAAACTAAAGTTTCGAAAACCAATCTTCACACCTAATGGGCTATCAAATTTATTTGGTATGAAAAAAGTCTTGCGCAGCAAAGCAATATAGAATGACACTATCATTCTATACGAAACAAAACTTTCGAAAACCATACATGGCTGAGCCATGACTTGTACACTCAAGCCATCTCAAATCAAACAAATCCACAAATCAAACAGCGCAGCAACTACTTCACCTAATGGCATACCAAATTTATTTGGTATAAAAAAGTCTTGCGCAGCAAAGCAATATAGAAAGCTGTGTTCAGTTTACGGAAACGCCAACTCAGCGTGTAAAACCCTTTCTCCTGTCTTTTTGATATTGTCTTCGACAAATGATACCTTTTGCTGAGCGATTATGATAAACAGTGAATGTGGTCAACAATCATAAATAAGGGTCATATCATATTCGCTATATGGCTACTGTCTTCGACATAAAAATAGAAATATGCTGAGCGATTATGATAATCTTATTGATTTTTACAATGAAGTGCATTGGAGTATCATATTCGCTATACTTAAAAGGGCAAGATGTTCCGATAGTGATTGAGGGAGAAAGATGTGATCATTAAGCTGAAGCGCAGCCAAGATCCCATTGACCACGGGACAGGTCGGTGATCCAACATCCCAAACCAAATCTACAAATCAAACAAATCCACAAATCAAACAGCACAGGATCTACACCTAAGCCCCTAATGGCATACCAAATTTATTTGGTATAAAAAAAGTCTTGCGCAGCAAAGCAATATAGAAATTCTATACGAAACAAAACTTTCGAAAACCATACATGGCTGTAAACTAGCTACCTAATAAGACAAAAAAAGGCATTTGCTCTGAATATATTCTTCTCGTTTTTATAGTTATTATACCTCACTGAAATTATTTTTTTTTATAAATTGATTACCTCTGCACGAAATGGGGTATACATGTAAGATATAGTTATGCCATCCTCCTCCTCAAGGGGCGGACGACAGCACAACTGCAGATATAGGTAAACGTGAGAAAAAAATAAATGCCGTTTCGCTGATTTTTCTCACGTTAACCCATATCCGCAGAATCGTTAGCATCAATTGTGTGCCCTGAATGAAAACCAAGACCATTGATTAGATCAAATAAACTTGGAGATCAATGCTGTAGTTAAGATGGAGGTAGGTCCTCCGCAGACGCTGTAAAGGCGGAGTCTGCAAATCA
>JBLHWH010000214.1:0-10086 GCA_047628935.1 Halioglobus sp.
CTTCATCACTTTTGAATTTACTTTGAAATTCGAAAATTGACAGATTTTCTAGTTTTAACTCCATTATAGTATTACATTTATCTGTAATATAACACTTTATACCGAATATCTAAATGCCCTATTCAGTAAGATCAAATTACATTTCCAATCAATTGGATACCAAGCCAACTCTTCATTGTCTTTTAAAACATATGCCCAATCTTGCTCAGGTAATACACGAACCACAATATAAAGCCATCCTTCACTAGTCTCAAATTCAAGCATTATCTTTCAATAATATATGTCATAATCAGTATTATCACACTAGCATCGATCTGCAAACCAGGATTCTGTTCTAACGCAGTAACACAAGCTTAGCCTATAATCATTTGATTTATTCAATCAGTTAAGAAACTCAGGTATACTTAACTTAGAAAACTTTACTGAGTTTTCTTACTTTTTCAAGAGCCTATTTATATGAGTACTGGGCGAATAGTAAAAAGTAAAGAAGTCGACCCTTTATTAGACGACTCTACGTAGGAATAGATTTATCTTCCAATCCTCTTTATTGTCTAACTTTTATCATGATTGTGATTCTTCCTTAAAGAAGATTGGCGTGATTGTTAATTAAATAACAGTATAATCAATTTGTTAAGATCACAATCATGAATAAACAGCTAATAGCCACAATCGTTTTATTATCCCTTGCATTTTATGTAAATGGACAGAAAGATACATCTGTATTACGCAGCCAAACAGCAGAAGAGTGCTTTGGTATTTCTAAGTATGATGATGAGTATATCATACGCTTAGGAGGAGTAGACTATAACGACAAAGAGAATGCCTTTATCTGTAAGAATGATTTACCAATGAATATTGAAATATTATATAAATCTTCGGGAAATCCAGTAAATGGTGATGATTGGGATTAGGGAGATTGTGAATGTAACCCTACAGTACCAGCAGGATATACTGCGACAATATCTTTAAGTCCAGTTGATAATTTTGAAGGGGACGAAAAGTTGAAAATACATCTCAGATTTAAAGAATTAAACAATGTTGGCGATAATCAAGGTGATGAAATAGGACTTTTGTTAACTGTTCAAATAATTGATGACCTAAAGATTGACTCAAAAAAAACTCACAAAGAAATCAATGATTTTGCATTTGATGAGAATAATAAAAAAAATTATCCTTTCTATAGAAAAGATATTCCCTGGAAATTTTTAACTCCATCAGATGATGAAGTTCTCATTTTGAAGGGAAATAAAACAATTGGTAATCAATCTATTCTTTCCTCTACACCTAATAATAATATTAATTTTAATACAGTAGGGAAAAAAATAATAGCGGAGTATAATGGTCCTAACTCTATAGATTCAGCATATGCCCACTGGTGCGGTGGTACAGATACTCTATTCATGATGGACATTTATGCACCAAAATCCCTTTTTGCCGAAGTCTACACCTTATGTGAAAGAGATGATGATTTTGAAAATTACTGTGTAGATAAAGATAAAACAGATCCACCGAGATCTGGTAATCATGACTATGATGGATCATTAGATAGTGACTGTCTGACTCCAATTGATTCTTTACCCAATCCAACTAAATATCAATGTATTAATACAGGATTAGATGGCACCCTGGATTTATTTTTTATGGTTTTAGAGGCAAATGGAGTTTGGAAGAATCGTGACAATGACCCAACTAAGCCAAATGACACTTTTAAGGCTCCCTCAACAAAAGAACTACATAAAGTGACAGTTCATCCATCTATATCAACTTCAGGATCACGTTTCTGTAATGAGAGAGTTTTATCCAACCCAACCACAATGTGGAATAAGGATATAAATGGAGATGGTAAAGTTGATGCTTACATTAGTTTATGTCCTTCTACCCCAAATATTATAAAAATACAAGATGATCTAAACGCAGTGTATGAAAAAATTGGTGTTACGTTTAATGTGACAAATGGGGGTGAATTATATGAAAACTATAATATAGCTGACTATCCAAATAAAACAGATGGATTTCTTGATGCTCAATGGCATCATGTTAATAAGTTTGGTAATTCATATGATAATATGACAAGTGCAACTAATACACATATTTGGATAGTAAAAGATCTAATAGGTTTAAGAGGAGTTGCTGTTTTCGATACTATGGGGAATAATAAAAACTCATTGATGGTTAGTGAATTAAAACAATCAGACAGAACAATAGCTCATGAGGTTGGCCACGCAAAGTTTCAACTTTTTCATCCAGATGGATCTGGCGGAAGTGAAAAAGGATATAAAAACGATGGTCTCAAAGTTCCAGTTTCTAATGATTATTACAATTTTATGAATAGTGGAGTATTATATCCACATAACACAAATACAGATGTCACCAAATACAGAGTCAGAAGGTACCAATGGAAATTTATTCATGATGGCAAGTAGAATTGTCTTTTGTAGCTATATGCTGTTATTCCTAGGTTGCGGTTCATCAAAGAAAATAGATGTTAACAAAGACAGGTTTATTAAAGAGGAAAATAAAATACACGCAATAAAAATAAAAGGCGATAGCTTAATAAGCTTCACTTGCAATTCTGAGCAAATAAATATAAAGTTTAATAAAATAAACAGAGCCTATTTTCCAGAACATTTAAAACATTGTTTAGTTGAAGAAGGATTTAAAGGCAACATTGAAGCTAACAAGCAAATTGCATTCATAATAAGGTCAAAAGGTGTAGGAGGAATGGTTAATGTATGGCCTTTTAATGATAAATATAGAGGTCCAGATATATTTGAAGCACTTCTGGATGTAGGTGATGATTGGACTTATACAGGAAATCCTAATGTAGGAATTATTTCTGGAACAAGAAGCAGCGGTGCTATATCATGGTGTTTAAAAATGATAGAAAGTATAGGAGGGTCCCCCCCTACTGATTTTAGTTATTATGTTAATATAACTAATGGTTTAGATTCATTAATAGAGATAAAACCCATGGAGTTTCCTCATATAGATATTGAACGAGACAAAATGAATTATAACACCTTGAAAAATGCTTGGGAAGCAGGTAAAATTATTCTCAAGAAATACGGTCAAGAATAAATTAGTTCATAGATTCTCAGTGTCTTTGACGTTTTTGAGTTATCACTATTGCCAAAATTACAATGAAATAAAAATAGAAAGCCTGTACTAAAAAAGTAGAACTTAAGAGTTAGAATAGATCTTAAGTAACGACTTAATGAAGTCTCGAAAAAGATATTATTCGAATTTTATTGACTCTAAATTAATTATTAAAGTTAAGATCATCCAAACCCGATTTAAAATGAAAAATTTAACCATTTACATATTATTGCTATGTGCAGGCTATACTAGCTTTGCACAGAATGCTCCTACATGGGTGTCTACAGACGCTTGTAATAATACATATATTGGAAGTATAACAATAGAATTTGATCATGATTTGGATGTCTATCCATTACCATATGATGCCTCTTATTATAATAGTACTACTGGAGATTATGAGGAGATCACTATTACTTCATCACCATACACTATAAGCAATTTATCCGCAGGAGAATATGAATTAGAAGTATTTATTTCAGATGTAGATATTATGGAATTCTGTGCAGAGGTGTACGGTTACGATGTGAGCACTGAATTAACGTTAGATAAAATAGATGCCAACTGCTTTTCTGATAATGGTAGAATTTTCTTTCGAACATCAGACCTATTATTGTCTTCAGGCGAAGGTATTACAGCACTTGTATATGATTCGGAATTCAATCTAGTCGCCGAAAAAAATATTTATAGCCCAACAGCATTCATATTAAATATGGCTTCTGGAGATTATAGTGTACATATTACATTAGAAAACGGATGTGAGCATTGGTATACCATATCTATAGATATTATACCACTCAAGATATCATTTAATTTAGTATCTATAGAAAAAGCTTGTCTGAATGATGGGAGTATTGATATTTATGTAGATCCGGCCAATGGACCATACTCTTACGTATGGACAAAAAAGGATTCAGAAGAAGAATACTATACACAAGACCTTACAAATATATCAAGTGGTACATATTGTTTAACTTTTTCTAAAACTTCGAATAGCCCCACATGTGAATATACTGACACATGTATTGTAGTGCCTACTACATTGGACTTCGAGCCATTTGTAGATCATATATGCGATGACGCCGAAAAGACTGGTAAAATAACGATTGATACAAAGAGTACATATTCCTATGAATGGAATACAGATCCAGTACAAACTACTAACATTATATCTGGTCTATCTTCAGGTTCATATTGCGTTACGATTTCGAGCAATATTGATGACTGTGTTCATTCAGAATGCTTTGATGTCAATGTTCTAGAATCAATAGAGATACAAAATATCTCTATTATTAAAGCATGTCCTACAAAAGCGGATGGATCGATTTCATTTGAAATCTACCCTCTGACGTATGATGTAGAAGTAATCTGGGATGATCTGCCCGAATCCGAAATACCAGTAACCTTTAGAGAGAATCTGGCAGCTGGAGAGTATAATGTAACCATATCTAATAGTTGCGAAACTATTACTGAAACCATTAAAGTAGAATATTATTGTAGTTGCAATGAATGGAAAGAATCTGTCAATTTATTCAAGCACAGCAACGACTGTATATCAACTCCAGAACCTGATGGTTTAATAAAGCTAAAGAGTCTAAATGATGAATCTTTCAAGTGGTCGACAGGTGTTACAGGTACTGATATAATAGACCTATCCGCAGGAGAATATACTGTAACGATTACTGATAATCCAAGTGGTTGTACTAAAAGTTTCACCTTCGATATCGACATGGTAGACGGCGTGGAAGTAGAACTAGTTGAATTATTAGCAGCTTGCGAGGGATTAGAACAAGGTAGAATAGAAGTAAATATAATTGGTGATTCTTTTATCCTTTATTGGATAGGAACAAATAATCATACTAATACTATTGAAAACCTATTGCCTGGTATATATACATTGAAAGTTACCGATGGGTGTTCAATACGAACTTTCAAATATGAAGTACCTACCTCAGAAGTATCTATCGTAGACTATTCAAAAGCTGGATGTTCTCCATCTGCCGATATAGACGTCGAGATAGAAGGCACATTTCCACCATTTGAAATCGAATGGGAAACAGGAGATATTGGAACCCTAAACAATATAGAAGAAGACAAAACGTATGAGTACGTAATTACTGATTCACAAGGCTGTCAATTTGAAGGCGAATATGCTGTACAAAATTCTATAGAAGAAATAGAAAGAATAAAGCCATGTGAGGATATATCAAATGGAAGTATAACTTTTCAAATTCACAATCCTGATGAAGAAACTATTTATATAAATTATGATTTTGGTCCATGTGGTGAGTGCGAGAATTTTCCTTTTATAAATGGCACTACAGACTCATTACTAACAATCAACCTGACAGGGCTCGAAGGAGATGTGCCATTAACTTTCAATATTACTATTGGAGGTTGTTTTTACACCCACACATTCAACATATCAGAACGAAAATGGGATAAAGAATATCTGTACTCAGAAGAGATTGATGGTATTCATTATTGTGTCTATGATCGTGTATGTGATACGATTGTTATTGATACAGGTTTAACAATTCCTGCTACAATAGAAACTAATGAAACAGATGGAGGTTCCTTTTTTACATCACTAGGTTTGTTTAGTGATTGTGGGAGTAATAATTTAATTTGTGAAGATGAGATAGTTGGGGTTATAGATGAAGGTCCAATAAAAATGAGGAGTTTAGAGGCCGTACTATTTTATCAAGAACTTGGAATTAACAACTTTCTATGGCTCGAAGATTTAATGCTTCAAGACCCCTGCTCTTATTGGTGGGTTTGTCCAAATGGTTCTGTACAACCATCCAGAGCATCTGGAGCATTAGGTATTTGGGGTGGAACATGGCAAGGAAATGGATCTTTAGATGAAAATGGATGTAGAGAGATTGAATGCGAAACACTATTCTTTTTTTCTGACAATTACACAATCTGCTCAGATAGTCTTAATTGGTTGCCAGAATGGATAGAGCCATACGTAAATCAGAATGAAGAAGAAAAATGTAAAGAAAAATTCAATGCAAATGTATATTCTCTAATAAATACTTTTGATTTGCTTGGAGAGGCATTGGGATGGGAAGAAGATTGGGAGGGAACAGAACTATTGGATTTCATTGACAAAAATTTTGAAAATCCTGCTAGATATTGTGCAACTGTTCAATTTTGTTTAGACGATTTAACAATAATATCGACGGATATTGATTCTGTGATGTGTATTATACCTGAAGATATTCAAGATGAAGTTCCAGTGGACTTCAATAATGAACCCTTAGATCCATGTCAAGAAATTGAAATAGACGATGAAGAAGTTACGCATGTTTATTGTCCCAAAGCGTGCTCCGGAGATAAATCGACTTATTGCCACTATATTATCGAACTTGAAGGTACTATTGAAATACCAAAATTTACAAATCCAGATACAACAACAAAGACTAGATCAAATAAAATAATAATACAACCAACGGTTTCCGAAACAGAATTCACCTATTTTGCGGATTATGTTACTGAACATGGAATTCTAACACATACACCAATATCAAAAACTGTAAATGGACGAAAGCTGGTATCTACATTCTATAATAACTCTTATGAACTACATGAAATTGAAAATGTCTTCTATATGTATGAAGACTTTCGAGATGGATATAATTTCACAATAACCCAAAATGACAATTCCTACACAATTAATTCTGGAGTTTTTCTTGCAAAACAACAGCAAGTTATTAATTCTCAGTTTTTAGAATTGGAATCTGCATATTTTGACGGTACTCAAGCTTATATATCAGGATCTTATAGTGGTACATTGAATTATGGAGTAAATACTATATCAACAAGTACAACTGTAAAATCATTCACATGTATTATCAACAAAGATTATACGCTTCTAGATTTTAATGAAAATTCTGAACCTTATCACTTTAGTAGCAATGGTCATTTATTCAATTACAGTTATTTTGGGACACAAGGGACACAAGGGACACAAGGGACATCAAGCTTAATAATTGGCAGTGATATTACGATATATAAGTATCATTATGATATAATATATGGTGATGAGTATATTGTTTTTGGTGGGACAGGAAATTTATCTGCAGAGGGTAATATGTATAACATAATAAATCCTAAGGGTGTCCAGCTTGCTAAAATTAATTCTGGACATATTGAATGGATAAAAGAAATAGGTAACGTTGATCAAGTAGACAATCATATAGCGATTGACACAGATAAGGACAAGAATATCTATATTGGCTATTCATTTAAAGATGGACTAAGTCTAAACGGTATTTCATTAAACGCCATAGATAATTATGACAATCTAATTCTAAAGATAGATGAAATTGGAAATATAGATTCATATTATCATATTGATAATGAATCAGACGAATTTATCATAGATTTAAAGAATATTGAAAATGTGATAGCTATTGGCTTAACTGTTAAAGGTCATGTATATGAACGGAAAATTGGTGACTTCACGTTTTTTCAATTTGATCGTAATGAGTCAAAGTCAATTAACTCACTATTTGAAATTAAAAATATGATTCCTTTCTCTGGTCAGAGAAGTAATAAATCAATATCAGAAAAACAAACTTTTGATGTAGTCCCTAATCCAGCATCAAATACAATCAAAATAGTAAAAAAAATAAATACAAAGAAAAGCGAAATTGACATAACATCTATATCAGGTCAAACGGTACTTTCAACGAAAGACACTAAAGGTAACATTGATGTTTCAGCTCTTAAAAGCGGAATTTATATTATCACACTTACTACAGAAAATGACACCTACAGTAAAAAACTAATAATCACAAAATGAAAAACATACTAACAATAATACTAGCAACTACCCTTTTCATATCATGTGGCAGCGAAGAAGAATACCCAATCACATATACATTCGACAAAGCAAACGAAATTTCTTCTGTTGTATTAACAGCTGACCATGAAGGCACGATCATAGAAATAGATAAATACCAAAGCATTGAGAACTTAGGTGTTTCCCCTTTTGAATTCTTTTTGGGGGTTGATATACAAACATCATTTAAATCTATAACGATTGATTCAGAAACAGATCTAACTATTGATTTTGGTATGGACACACCTCTTGGTCAGACAGTATCGTTGCCTTACACGAACAATGAACTAAACGAACTAGGCGAACTAAGCGAACTTGGTTTGATAATAGAAGATGATAAAATTAAACAGCGAACTTGCTTTGACATGTCAATAAGTAATGTTTCGCTCAATGCAAATATATGTGATAAAGAAGATGCTGGAATTGCGGGCCGAGATGCGTTCACAACCTATGGATTTTCTACAAACGACACACTAGCTTATTCAATAATCGAGTTTGTGTACATTAGGTCATAGTTAGCCAAAATGGTTAAGGGATCAATCATAATAATCTTCTGTGGCGTGTTCTATTTCAACGTGTTTGGTGATCAGAGCCTCCGGATTCATTTTCTGTGCTCTTTGTATCCGAAACAATAAGGCTTTTACTCAATAGTAATTCATTTCGCATATAGCTTATGGTTATTACAACGATAGTACCAATTTAGGGCTTCGGCAAAAAGTCTAAATAACGTTCGTTTTCTTTACTCTCAAACTACGTCTTACTCCTACTCTATAAATGAGGCAAATACTAGATAATCTAGCATTCTAATCCTGAGACAAAAAATATACTCTGAAACACTATTGGGTAAAGTGTTTCATTTTTTCTATCTTCGTCTACTGATATCGTAAGCTATCGTTGTTGTTTTCATTAAAGTATGAAACACTTATCAAGACTACTGTTTCAAACTGACCAAGATCATGCTTTAGCAAATGGAATTATACACCAAAGACGGACATAGAAAATACCTCACTTCTGAGGAACGGGCGTTATTTAAACAAGCCTGTTTTAATTCCAATCGAGAACATAGATCATTTGCTTTGATGCTCTACCATACAGGGTGCAGGATTAGCGAGGCGTTGAATTTAAAGCGGTCAAGCATCGATGCGACGGCAGGTCATGTCTGAAAGGGAAAATAAGATAAATCATTAAGCTTTTCAGAAAAGTCGATTTCTAATTCTTAAACTTGCAGTCATAATCAGAACGTCACATGCAAGATCAAAATCTCATCTCCAAGACTATAGAATTCGTAAAAAAAGAACTAAAAGGTGCCGAAGGTGGACACGATTGGTTCCATATAGAACGTGTATATAAAAATGCATTGTTGATCGGGAAATCCGAAAATGTAGATATTACTGTAGTAGCACTAAGTGCACTTTTGCATGATATAGCAGATGCAAAGTTTCATGATGGTGATGAATCAGTAGGCCCTCAGGTCGCTCGCGAATGGCTTGAAAGTCAATCCACAGATGAGGAAATTATAAATCATGTGATAGCAATCATCAACAATATCTCTTATAAAGGAGGAAAAAATGTGCGCACAATCTCTTCTATTGAGCTAGATGTGGTGCAAGATGCAGATAGACTTGATGCTATTGGGGCTATCGGCATAGCTAGAACTTTCAATTATGGAGGATTTAAAAATCATAAGATATATGATCCGGGGGTTCCTGTAAATATGTATATGACAAAAGAGGAATATAAAAAGTCTACAGCTCCTACGCTAAATCACTTCTACGAAAAACTCCTACTTCTTAAAGATTTGATGAATACAAATTCGGGCAAGAGAATAGCTCAAAAACGACATGACTATATGCAAGCTTTCTTAGACCAATTCTATGCAGAATGGAATGGTGAGGTTTAGTGAGATCAATGAATGAATAATTGAATGCAAATTTGGGGGATGTTGCGTTATAGAATGTAAACTACGATTATTGAGTTGAGGCGCAGAGAAAATCGATAAGCGTCTACTGCCTTCTATTTTTGAATGAATGCTTAACCCAACTTGAAAATGACAAGTCATAAGTGACTGTTAATCAGCTACTTGTAATTCTGATTTATACATTTGGGTCACTACTTTTGTAGTTTTAGATTTGTGTTTG
>JBLHWH010000215.1:0-10085 GCA_047628935.1 Halioglobus sp.
CCAAGTTTTTCATACCTGTATAGTTGACATCAGCTCTGCCAAATACTTGATCGAACCGAATATAATCCGAGGACTGTAGGAGACTGTCAAAGGCCATTGTCTCCAGATAATATCGTTTGTCATCTCTGATGCGATCGTATCGATTGATAGAAGTCAATAGATTGAGAAATAGATGATCCTTATACTTTCCCTTATAATTTATCGATAGATCTTTTCTGTCTGTTTGGTAGAACTCATCCGTAGCATAAGGCTTGAATTGTGTTCGTTTGATAACACCATAGTCGGTTACATCTTCGGTATTGTTGTCGTATTTGGCAATGAGGTATTGATCTTCATTGATAGTGTATCTGAAATAACCACCTAGCGAATTTTGAACCTTTGGGTTGAATGGATACCGAGTGGTTGATCTAGTAGAACCATCGTCGAGCGTGTCCTTGTCAATAATCCGAAGGCTGTCAGATGCGTATTGATCATAATTAAAGAATCTGGCATTAAGGCCAAGATTGAATTTTCCTTTTTGATAACCAATGGAGGCCGTATGGTTTCGTTGACCGATAGATTCCAGTTGATTGCTTTGCTGGATAGACCATTGGCTAGTTTGACTTTTTTTGGTTATAATATTGATCACTCCACCAGCGGCATTGCTACCATAGATATTAGACAGTGGTCCCTCTACAATTTCGATTCTTTCTACATTTTGTAATGATATTTGTGACAAATCTATCGCTCCTCCATTGCGGCCGATAACGGGCACACCATCGATAAGGATAGCCACATTACTAGCACTTACGCCTCGCATTCTTACGGAGGTGCCGAGGATTGGATCTTTGTAGAGTCTGATGGAAGGAGATAACACCAATGCCTGTTCTAGAGTTACGGCACCGATCTTGGCGATCTTTTCTTTTTTGATGATGCTGATCTGATGGATTGCCTTTTTATAGTGTATTGGTTCGTATTGTGCAGTGACGACGAAGTCATCCAATGATACCGAATAAGTAATCGTATCCTGATGAACCTGTGCCACCAAAGACACATTACAAATTAAAATGAAAACGATAATTCTAAACATAAATCTTAGCTTCTATGAGTGCAGACTGCATCAAGTAATACAATTCAGCTATTTCACTTACTGAAAAACAAAAAACCATACAGCTAGATAATGTAGAAAATACGATGTCACGTTTATCTTTATCCGATTCTTCCTTGACAGAGTAATGGCAGTTTTCTACATTTTTAAAGAAAGTGAGATAGGATTCATATCCATGAATGAGGATTATATTATTGAATACCATCTTGTAACTCTTCCCGCATGCTGAGAGTAATACTTCACCATTGTTGGTCTTGCATAGACTATAATTAAAACAATTTGGGTTCATACATTATTATTTGTTAGTGTTGAAAAAGGGGAATCACTGCAAGATTCCCCTTCAAAAACTAAATTTAAAAACTATCTAACTACTAACCTTTTTATAGTAATCGACTCTGGCGATTGTATAGAAACATTATAAATTCCCAATGGTAATTCTATCACTGATGTTTTTGTATTTGTACGCGATTCTAACCTTTTGATTACTTGACCAGACATGTTAGATATTGTAATATTTATAGTGAAATCTTCTTCTGACTCTACATGAAAATAATCCGTTGTTGGGTTCGGGAATACGGCTAATCTTATGTCTGATATTGTCTGTTCTTTAGTCGAAACAGATGTTATAAATGTTCTTTCTAATGTAGTGATACCAGTACTTGATCCTTCAAAATCATAAAATGTTAATTGATAGATGTCATTGTCTGCAGTTTTTACAAATTGTGTGCGATCTTCATCTATTACCCATCCTATAGAAAAATCAAAATACTTCCATGAGTGTCCAATTGTAGTAGGTAATGATGTGTATTGATCATCGTAATCTGACTCTATTACAGAGGTCGGATCCACACCATCTACAAGCACAGCTTCTGTGCCATTCGCTAATAATACTCCAGTCACTGTGTATTCTATGAATGATCCATCTCCAGCATCTAGTGGGGTAGTATATCTTTGAAAAATGAGGTCATAATCCGTTGGCATTTCTACTATATCATCAGTGGCAAAAGAGAAATGTATCATTCCGTTTTCAGCATCAGCTTTATTGATTTCGTATGTTATTTCATTACTTCCGTCAAGATCAGCATAGTTCATTGTATATGTTCCTCCCGAAAGGCTTTCTACTTGCATTTTGAAGAAAGATCCGTCTCTTTTTTTGATAACAAATACTTTCGTTCCTTCGACAGTATTTGTTTGAGGATTGTATGCTCCCCATCCATAGTCTAATTGTGACGTAGGATCTTTTACCGTATTGAATGCACCTTCTGTCCAGTTGTTTTCGGGGTTATACAGAGCAACAGAATCAACATATGTTTCAGTACTGACTATATCCTCTGACCAATCAGTAATATCGGTCACAAATACTTGCATCGGAGCAGACATGAATGAGGTAGATTCATTAAAAAATACGCCAGCATCCTGTTGACCAATTGCTGAAAATGAGATGTCCCAAGCATCATTAGCTACTATTTCTGTCTCTCCAGTTGATAAAGAATAGTATGCTTGCTGACTGTAGCTAGGACCTACTGATATTTGATCTATTTGTGCACATATTGATGCAGTAAACAGATAGGTAAGTGTTATAAGTGTAAATATTCTTTTCATGATTGTTTAATTAAATGGTTGTATAAATTGATAATGCAAACATACTATTCTTATTTAGACTAATTAAAAATAAGAGGATATTTTTTATATATTTGCATTGTGAATACATAAATAAAATGAGTGGTAATAGATCTAACTCGCTGATTAATAATAATTGACAATAAATAAAAACTATAAATAAAACCTAAATTATGATTATAATTAAACTTAAGAAATCAGTGTCATTCATTATGTTGACCCTCATTCTTACTATTAGTATTCAAAAGTCTGAAGCTCAAGTCAATAAAAAAATGCTAGATAAAACAGCTATAAAAGCCATGGTTGGATGCTATGATGTAGAATTCAAATACACGGAGACATTTGCACCAGAAGTGGACTACGAAAAAGCATATGATTACACTTCTGCAGCCTTCGAATGGGCAGAATTGGTAGAAGAAACAGAGGATAAAATAGTCTTGCAGCACTTATTGATTATCAATGACTCCACTATCATTAAACATTGGCGTCAAGATTGGGTATATGAGGATCAAAATAAGTACAGATTTGATAGAGATAATAAGTGGATATACGAGTCTGTCACTAAAGAAAAGAAGGCTGGGACATGGACTCAAAATGTATACCAAGTAGATGATAGCCCAAGATATAGCGGAACTGCAACCTGGACGCATGCGGACGGTTTGTCTGCTTGGTATCATAAATCAGATAGTCCACTTCCAAGAAGAGAATATACCAAGCGGTCGGACTACAACGTGATGAAGAGAGGGAATAGAGTTCAGGTGAAAGAGTATGGATGGTTGCATGAACAGGATAATGATAAAGTCGTAAGAACTGACTCATCGGATGTAATTCTAGCGCAAGAAAAAGGATATAATACTTATACGAGAAGATCGGAGTCTGACTGCGTGGCGGCAATGAAATACTGGAATAAGAATAAAGATATGTGGGCTGACGTGAGAGGAGCTTGGGATGAAGTATTTGATAAAAAGAAGGACTTAAAGTTGCGAAATAGGGTAGATGGAAAAAGACTATACGAGCATTTGTTCTTTTCTACGGAGGATTGGGAAAAAGATGAAATAGAAGAACTGATCAGTAAGTATGTTTCGGATGAGGGAGATTCTGAAAATAGCACTAAACAGTAGATTATGTCTAATGAAACTATTCAAAAGGAATTACTGACTGAATATCCTGCAATGTACTCTAATCCCTTGCCTTCATTAAAGAAGTGTTGTAAGAAGTATAAGAAGAAAGGTAAGTCTAATTGTAAAAGCTGCCCTAAAATATCTGGATTATGTCCGAATTAAAAATTAGAACTATGAATATTAGAAAGTTTGCTCCAATTATACTCTTTGCGATGTTTATGCTGTCTTTTTCATGGCCGAAGAAACTGGATCAAAAGGTAAAAACAACTATCTCTAAGACATTTAACTTAGGATCATTTGACTTGTATCCTGTCACAGTAGATGAGGCGATAGAGCGCGCAACCGAAAAGAAGATTAATGAATGCCTATTTACAGTGAAGTCAGGAGGTGAATTACTAGGTTATACCTACGTTGGGGAGGCTCCTAGTATGAAAAATGTATTTGATTATGCCATCGTGTTTTCTCCAGATATGGAAATCATTAATACTAAGGTGCTCATCTATAGAGAAAAACATGGAAGGCAGATCGGAATGAAAAGATGGCTCAAACAATTCTTTGGAATGACAACTTCGGACAGACCCAAAATAGGTATGCAAGTGGATGGGATATCTGGGGCTACCATATCAGCTACCAGTATGACTGATGCTGTCAGAGAAGTTCTTGCTTCGATGAGCTATCTTCAAAAACAAGACAAACTGTGATTACCAGTAATTATTTGCAGTATCTACCGATTCAACTAAAGATATTAGTTGGAGTATTTCTGGTCGTACTTTCGGTTGGTTACTTCTCAGGGTTGGCATTTGTAGAGAATACAAGCGGTGCTTCCCAAAGCGGTATTGTTGAGAATTACAATGGAAATGAGGAAAATGAAGAAGCTTTAGAAATGAAGTTCAAAAAGAGCGATCATGAGATGCTTAACATCATTCATACACACATTTTAAGTATGTCAATCATCTTTTTTATACTTGGAGGATTGGTTTATGGAGCTGATATCAATAGTAAGCTGAAGTCCTTTTTGATGATAGAACCGCTCATCTCAGTTCTGGTTACTTTTGGTGGTATTTATATGATATGGATGGGTATGGAATGGATGTCTTATATTGTAATGCTTAGTGGATGTCTTATGACTTTTAGTTTTATGGGAAGTATTTTAGTGATATATCGAGGTATTATATGAACCCTAGTTCCTACCTTTTTTAATTGTACGTATATATTAATTTACAAATACTGCCTATTCACATAAAAAGTACCAAATGGAAGAAGCGAAGCTATCAAAACAAAAAAGGTGGTTTTAAATCCCCATTTCATTTTTGATCTTATAAACAAAGCCATCAAAATATACAAAACGAATAAGATCCCATGAGGCATTCCTAACGCTTTAACAAATGCGGAGTTGTCAGCCATATATTTGATAGGTACAGCAACAAATAGCAACAATATATAAGACAATCCTTCTAGAAAGCTGATGGTCTTAAAGATGGATATTGAATTAATTTTAGATTTACTCATTGATTCTATATAGGTAGTACTTCGATAATCACGTAAATGTATTTATTACTGTAGTAACGAAGCGCTAGATTATTGAAAAAGTATTGAAAACTTGATTCTTTTGACATTAATGGCACATTACTGGATTCTTTAAAGCTTCCCAAAAATTTAATTCTGCGGGCAGATCCACTACCACTCCTCGATAAATAAGAAAGCAGCCAAAAGCTAAGGTTACATAGGGTAATACCTTGCGAAAACTCATCCTTGCTGAAGGCGGAAAAAAACCGATGCCTGTTGTCAAGGCGAACAGCATAGGCAATGTACCTAAACCAAACAAAAACATAAATTCCACTCCTCCAATCATATTTCCCGATGCCAATGATCCTGCCAATGCTAGATAAACCAACCCACAAGGAAGGAGACCATTGGCCATTCCAAGTTGGAATGGATGAAACTCTTGAGACTTTTGCATCATGTTGGCCATCAGAGACCTGATACGGCTGTAGAAACCATGAAGTAAACGATGGTTGCTTATTGTATGGTCTATGTCTATTGTAAACAAGAATGAAAATATCAAAAGGATACCTAAAATGATAGATATCGCTTTCTGTAAATCGGCTACAAATAAGAAGCTCCCTATAGCACCAAAGAATAAACCTAGCAAGGAATACATAAAAGTTCTTCCTAGATTATATGCTAAGGCAGATATTACATTCTGATATTTGCTATTGCCTTCTTTATTGGAAAATACTAGGGCCAGTGGACCGCACATACCTACGCAATGTAGACTGCCAAATAAGCCAAGTGTGAATGCCACGTACCACATCAGTCTACGAATATTTGTTCTTCGGCATAAGATGTCTTACTATCTATTGTCCATTCTACTTTTAGTATCCATTTCCCTTTGAGGAGCTTCTCAGTAGAGACACTTGTTTCTCTTCCGTCTAGCTCCACTACAAAATCAGCTGATTGATCAGATGGTCTGTACCATTGTGCTTTTCCCTTAACTGGTTTGTCTGTCTTTAGGCCAATCGTAGTTACTTGCTTTCTAGCATCTTTAGATATGGTTAGTATCGGTGACTGCATAGAGTTCTTCGACTTGTCATATCGTGATTGATATGCGAGGTCTGTAGCATAATAATCATCAACAACCAATGAATGGTCTACACTAAAACTTGCAATCAATGCCATTACCACCGCGCCTACAAATATTATATAGAAGATTGTAATGCCGTGTCCCCAATGAAATTTGCTAAACATATTATTCTTATTTAGTTGGTCCTAAAAATGTAGTGGTAGCCTTGTCTATCTCTAGACCATTACCATATACTTTGATTTCTAATTTATTACTTCTTTTTGTGATCTTGTCTCTTGGTATTTTGACGAATAATGCACCTTCTGTTACTTTATTTTCCACGGTAGTTGGCGGTGCTCCGATAGGCTCAAATATGATATATTCCATTCCTTCTACTCCAAATGATACATCTACTACTTTGTCAGATTTATTGATTTATTGATAATTATATAAGTTACTTATGTAGCCGTCTTCTGATGTTTGATTTAGCATGCCAGGGGTCCGCAATAGTAATGTTTCTATCTCAGGTCTAGATATGAATAAGAATGATTCTAATCCCATCAAAGCGACTAACACTAGGCTGTATGCTGCCACTCTTGTATTCCAGATGGATGTCTTTTTCTTTACTATTCCATTATAACTATCTATCCTGATCAGCCCCTCTGGTTTTTCTATCTTGACCATTACCTCATCACATGCATCCATGCAAGCGGTACAGTTGACACATTCTAACTGGATTCCGTTTCGGATATCTATTCCCGTTGGACAGACTTGTACACATAGACTACATTCGATACAGTCTCCTTTTGGTTGTGGTACTTCGGTGATGGCACTAAACATGGTGAACAAAGCATCTGTAGAACAAGGCGTACTTTCTGACTTGCAAGAACTACATCCATTGTTACAGACACTCTTTTTTTTGCGATTTGGCCTTTTTAGGTTTAACCAACTTACCTCTAGGTTCACCTCTTTCGAAATCATAAGATACCGCTAGTGAATCTTCGTCTAGTAGTACTCCTTGCAATCTTCCGTATGGACAAATAGTGGTACATACTTGCTCTCTCAATACAGAAAAGACTCCGTAGAATGTAGCAGTGAAAATCACCATAGCAGTAAAGCCTCCGAAATGATCTCCGTCAGGATCAGATACAATTTGCCATACTTCTTTTATTCCAATAATATAAGATAGAAAAGTATGTGCTATCATGATCGTAATACCAATAAATAAGGCCTGTTTTAGCGTTTTCTTCCATGTCTTGGTGGTATTCCATGGTGACTTGGCTAATCTCTTCTGAGCACTGGCATCTCCTTCGATCCAGTATTCGATCCGACGAAAAACCATCTCCATAAATATAGTTTGAGGACACACCCAACCACAGAACAATCGACCGAATATCACTGTAAACAGGGCAATGAAAATCATGAAGATCAACATCGCAATCACAAAAAGGTGAAAATCTTGCGGCGCAAAATAAACTCCAAAAATTATAAATTCGGTCTCTAATACATTAAGAAGAACGAGCGGTTTGCCATTCCATTCTATTAATGGAAGTCCGAACAAGATTATCAATAATACATAAGAAACATATTTACGATAATCATAAAATCTACCCTTTGGTTTCTTAGGATAAATCCAAATTCGTTTTCCAAAACTATCTACCGTTGAGATATGGTCACGATATTGTTCATTGTCTTGCATTTCTATATCTGGAATATTATCACTCATTATTCTACTTATCTTCTGAATTCAAAGCGAGGGGGTCTTTGTAGAGCTCACCTTGCTTTGCCTTCGGATTAGGAGGGTTGAATCCATAGAGAGTCATAATATAACTCGCCACTTTGACCATCGTAGCTGGTTGTAGCTGCGTTTTCCATGCTATCATACCTTTCTCAGGCGCACCATTTTTGATTGTTGCAAATACATCTCTTACATGTCCACCGTGTATCCAGTAATCATCTGTAAGATTTGGGCCGATAGTACCTTGACCATCAGGGCCATGACAAGCGGCACAACTCGCTATATATATCTTCTGCCCTACAGCCATGGCATCTGCATCAGTTAACGCAACCAAATTTTTCTCATCTATTGAGTTAGGTTGTCTTGCAGCAAATGCTGCTTTCTGATCTTCTCCTTCTTGTATAGCTATTTCATATTCTTGTTGTTGACTATACCCGAGATCAGAAAAATGATATACGTAGACATATGCTACCCCGATAATTATTGAAAGATAAAAACCATAGAGCCACCAAGGTGGTAAGTTATTATCTAATTCTCGGATGCCATCATAGTCATGACCGAGATCTATATCGGATTCTTTATCCATAGGGACAAGACTCCATGCTTTACCGTACATTTTAGAAATCCACGATTGGGCATTGGGGTCTACTCTCGGTTTAGGCTCAATACCTTGTGCTCGTAATGCTTCATTTTTATTATGCTCTATAAGCGTAATAACAAGATTCCAGAGCGTGACAGCTACTCCGATAATAATTACCGCACCCAATACAAAGATGATGTTTTGCATCACCCAAGTCGCGTATGGATTTGACGGTTGCTTGCCAGTTGCTTCTTTTTCTCATGTAACCATACATATTTTATGTCCATTTCTATTACTTCCAATGCCTTACTTGGTGCGACCCTTCTATATTGTACATATTTCTTTCCTGTTTGTTTCTTCTTGTCTTCTAGTAATAAGTGTTCATACATCAGTCTGTATACCTTCTTGTGGTTAATGTAGTAACCTTCTAGACACAGTGTTTTGGTGATTAATTTATAGTAGTTAGCATGATCTGGATCTAGTTTAATATCTACTATTCTCTTTACCACAGTGGTATTATCTATTAGCTCAGTATCTTTGCTTGACTTATCCTTATAGAGTGTGCTAGTGCTCGGTCGCCTCCCTCTTTTCTTAACACTTTGCTTGTAATAGTATTGATTCTTAGTCAGTCCTGTTACCTCAAAGCAACGCTCCAGGCTCAACCCCTGTGCACAATATGATCTTACCATTTCCACTTCTCAACTCTGGATAATTTTTTTAAGAAGATCGTCCTTAAGTTTGCTCTCTAGCTCTTTTTAAGCAAGTAGAATCTTTAAGGCTTCATTCTCTTTCTCCAAATTCTTGATCAATTGTTGATCTTCTATACTTTTTTTATGCTCCAGTCCAGATTCACCTTATAATGTAAGTTTCTTCTTCCAATAATAGTACGTTCCTGGATACAAGGCATACTTGTCAAGAGTTTTCTTAACCCCATTCTTCTTTGCTTCCGATAGTATCAGTAGCTTTTCTACCTTCGTAAATTTCTTTGTTCCTTTTGATGTCTTTTTAACATCCATAATTACATTTATTTTTTGTAATTATTGTATTTAATTATCTGGGGGTGTAACCAAGAGGAACGCTAAAATTGTGGATTTCTGGAGAAAGAAGAATTGTTACAAAATAATATTGGATATCTAAGAGGACTAATAAATAAAAAGGTATTTTATAGACATGTTTGTAAGAAGTGAAAATAGTCAAGGGGATCTGTTTAGAGGGATAGGAAGCCATCTATCAAAACGAAAGAGTACACTACTGAATGAGTCATCAGGATGGCATAATGTATTTTAGGAAAAGGTAACCTCGAGAATAGATGAAAGCCCATATTCAGTGCTGTATAATGAAACTAAGGGACGGCCCAATGCCTCGATTAGAGTACT
>JBLHWH010000216.1:0-10077 GCA_047628935.1 Halioglobus sp.
CTGATATTTATTCATTCTCCAAGGCAAAAAACGTAGGATATGCATCGCATAGGCGAGGCTTTTTAACGCAGGAGAAGGGGAAAATATCAAGCAGAAGAATGTAACTTTATTATTGATTCATTCCTTAATCTATTGGATAACGATTTTCTTAGTCGTTACCCCATTTTCAGAAGAAAGTTTCACGAAATACATTCCACTATTCAATGAATGAGAATCAGCACTTATTTCATTATTACCTTCTGTAGCTTTCACCAATTGATTGTGAACTGTTTTTCCAGTAATATCAATTATTTGAAGATTCATGTCAACACTTTCATACAAATCAATAGAAACAACAAAGTTATCTCCAGAGTTGATAAGATTAGGATTTATAGATAAAGATTCTATCTGAGATACTTCTGCAATAGAAGTAATATCAAATAATTGTTCCCAATATTGGCCATCTTATCTGACTAATTGCACCATTGCTCCTTCACCATAATCATTTGTCCATTGAAAATTAAGTTGTGTCGTATCCATGGTAACATCAGTAATTGAAAATACTTCACCCCACTGACTAGCTCCAGTAAAACCAAGAACTCCATTATCACCCACTTGAAAAAATAATGTAGGATTTGATGCATCTGAATTAGGCATCCCACCTTGATCAGTCATGGCGTAGCAAGGGTAATATCCTCCAAATGACATATCATTTAACTTACCACCCACACCAGTAGGTTCAATTGTATAAACATTATATAAGCTTGTATCTCCTGAAGTAGCTTCAAATTCAAATGTTCCTATATACATACTATCAGCACATGTATCCCAGGAAGAACCAGCACCTTGATCAGTATCAATAGTCACTGCATCACATATTCCTGATATATCACCTATATTTATTGATTGTGATCGAGCAGAAACTATACCGGCAAATAATAAAGAAAAGATAAAAAAATGTAAAGTTCTTCATGAGTCGTTTTTTTGTTAATTAAATATTATCATAATTATACAATCTATTCCTGACTCATCAAAAATCTAAAATTCTTAGCTGAGAAATACATCTTAATCTCCTATTAATTACTTGCTCCCTGATCCATTTTCTTTTTTATCAATGTCATCGTATCTAAACCGGCAGTAACTTCAATCAAAACACCATCGGACAATCCCGTAGTTATCGCTTTTTCTTCATATTCTTGATCACCAGTCTCAACTTCGACATATGCTTTATCATCTTTGAATACAATATCCCTTTCATTGATAGTTATTACTTGTTCGTGTTTTTCTAGGATGATATCCGCATTGGCACTATACCCGGCTCTTAGGAATGTTTTTGAGTTTTCGTTTTTGATATCCGCTTTGATTTTGAAGTTCACCGTCCCTTCTTCAACAGTCCCTTTGGGAGAGATAAATTCTAAGACTCCTCCAAATTTTTCTCCATCGATAGCTCCAATTTTTAAAACCAAAGGCATTCCGATTTTTAATTTCCCAACTTCTGACTCGTCAATGTTTCCTTCAAAAATCAGTGATCCCATGTCCGCGACTATAGCGATATTGGTTCCTTCATTAAAATTATTTCGTTCTATTACACTACTACCCTCTTCCACTGGCACATCTAGAACCATTCCGTCCATTGTTGAAGTTACCACATTAGATACTTGCTTTGAATTAGAAGTCTTCCCTTCTCTCAATAACTGAAGATTGTTCCTAGCCGCATCTAGCTCTTGCTTTCTGAGTTCCACATCTATCTCCGAAGAAGCCAGATTGTTTTTAGAATTGATCTTCGTATTATCGAGCGTATTTTTCTTTAGCTCTGCATCCAATTCAAACCCTTGTAAGTCTTGATCAGATATTACTCCTTGCTCATGCAGACTCTGCTGCCTAACCAGTTCTTTTGAGGCAAGACTGAAGTTAGCTGCAGCTTGCTGCACATCTAGCTTTTGACTATTTACAGTACGCTGTCTATCTACTTCTCGAAGCGCATCTGTGTATCTGATTTTTGCCAGTTCAAGATTAGATTTTGCACTATTGATATTGACCTCACTAGGTATAAGTTTTATCAATGCTAGCTTTTGCCCCTTAGTCACCATTTCTCCCGCTTCCACATACAACTTATCGATCACCCCAGATACCTGAGGTTTAATATTCACCTCTTTCCTAGGTTTGATACTTCCACTTGCTACCGCTTTTTTAATTATATCATCTACCTTCGGCTTTACTGATTCATAGACCACTGGGTCTTTTTTGTTCTGAACAATAAAGTAATATACCAAACCAACAGACGCTAGTCCGATGATTGCTAAAGCCACTATGAGAAATCCTTTTTTCATCCTTTTTCTTTTTGTTTCGGTTATTCGAGGTTAGACTATTCGATATTTCGACTTTAGACTATTCGACATTCGCATATTTTTTTTCATGTTATGAGCTAAAGGTTTCCGACCTCACAGCGGATCATTTCAATAATTCCTTTATATCAATTCAAAATTCAACATTCCAAATTCTAATAGCCAGCCCGCGAATTTGCTATTCGCTACACTGCCCTACGTGTTTTTTTTTTACACAAAAACCACTTGCATCATTCATCCTTCAAGGCATCCACTGGATTCACCCTTGCCGCTTGCATCGCAGGAATCAGGCCTGCTATAGTACCTGACACAACAAGAAAGACAAGTGCACTAACTGCAATCGTCAAATTGACTTTTGGATTATAAAAATTTTCATTTTCTACACCATTTGCCACCATCAAATAGTTTAATCCAATGATCAGAAAAGTACCGAACATAAGACCCAAGTAACCTGCGATAGAAGTAATAAATATCGACTCTGTCAAAATCATACTGATAATTGAATTCGGTGTTGCACCCATCGCTTTCCTGATACCAATTTCTTTTGTTCTTTCCTTTACTGTGATGAGCATGATATTACTCACGCCTACTATTCCAGATATTAATGTCCCAATCCCTACAAACCATAATAAGCCTTTGATCCCCAAGAATAGATTTTGGACATCTTTGAACTCTTGCTCCAGATTAAAACCTCTAAGTGCTTGCTCATCATCAGGAGACACCATTTTTCTTTCGGCTAATAATGCTCTAACTTTAGGTTCGATCGACGAAACTGCCACTCCAGGCTCCGCTTCTACTATTAATTGACCAATTCTATTACTTTCAACCCCATACGCCTTGTATAATGTCGTAATGGGTACCAACAAAGATTCCATATCCTCTAAATCCCACTCTTTCGCACTTGGTTTAGCAAACACTCCGACGACCTGAAAATCTATGCCATTTGCAATCACATGCTTACCTACTGCCAATGAATCACCAAATAATTCATTTTTAGCAGTTCTACCCAGAACTGCCACCTTCCTCCCTTCTTCCATGTCAAGCTTATTGATAAACCGCCCTTCATCGAGCACATAACCTTCTACATGTTTTGTAAGAGGATACACCCCATCAATCTCGTAGTTCCCATTCAAAGAACCATAAACTACATTCCTATCTCCTATACTATATCTTGCTGCCACACCTTTCACCCCAGGAATATTTGCTTCTACCGCATTTGCATCATCAAGATATAATTTGATTCTACGACCAGGAGCCAACCCTTTATAAGGCATACTCATTCTCCATGACCAGACCATCATTATATTCTTAGCCCTTGAGCCAAAGTTTCTATATACTCCCGTTTCTAACCCATTTCCCATTCCCAGTAAAAAGACCAACATGAAAATACCCCAGAATACACCAAGAGCTGTCAAAAAACTTCTCAATTTATTCTTTCTTATCGTCGAAAAAATCTCTTGCCATGTATCTCTATCTAACATATCAATCAGATTTTATTGCGGTGACTGGGT
Organism: Halioglobus sp.; assembly: GCA_047628935.1. Classification (GTDB taxonomy): domain Bacteria; phylum Bacteroidota; class Bacteroidia; order Chitinophagales; family Saprospiraceae; genus CAJXUU01. The sequence goes on from JBLHWH010000216.1 coordinate 3,836, forward strand.
TAATATTGGCAGCCTTCATTGCAGGAATCAAACCTGCCAGAGCTCCAGAAACAACAAGTATTATAGTCGCAGTAATCACGACACCTATATCCACACTAGGGTGCCGAAAATACTCTGCCTCCGATCCTGACAATGCATATATAATCCCAACACCACATAACATACCGAGGTAACCCGCTACTCCTGTTATAAGAATCGACTCCTGCAATATCATTACAATAATAGACCCTGGTGTAGCACCGATTGCCTTTCTAATACCAATCTCCTTTGTTCTGTCTTTTACGATGATGAGCATGATGTTACTTACGCTTATTACGCCCGCCATAATAGAAAAGAACCCAATGATCCAAGTAAGAATTGTAAAAGCACTAAATAAACTTGAAAACTCTTGAAATCTTTCGGCTCGATTATTTATTCTCAATGCTCGCCTATCTGACGGATCAAATTGTTTTCGTTGTGCAAAAGCTAAGCTAATTTGATCTTCCAGACTACTCATTTCTTCTATAGATAGATCCCCCCCATCAACCATCAGTTGATGTATCCGCTCTCCATCAGAATATATTCTTTGCGCGGTTGATATTGGTAAGTAGCATATTTTTTCCTCATTCTCACCTCCAGAATCTGAGAAGACTCCTATTATTTTATAGAATACTCCCCCGAGGTTAACTTCATTGCCTATGGCTGGATCATCCCCCATGAGTTGCTTCTTGGCTATTTTGCCCAAAACAATTACTTTTCTGGCTTGGTTTATATCTTCTTCATTGATGAATCGGCCTTCGTCTATTTTTGTATTCTCTAAGACTTTATGCCCTGGATGCACTCCTCTAGTACTGAAAGTCAGCCCTTCTTTTTTGTATTTAAACATAAGAGTACTTCCCAAGTAAAATCTACCTGTGAGATCTTCGATTTGAGGAAAATTATTCTTTAAAAACTCATAATCACTGTTGTCAAATTGGATCCTTCGCCCTTTATTAAGCCCAGCGTAATCTTTGGAGGTCACTCCTCTCCGTATCCAGATACTGTTGATCGCGTCATCCCGAAAACTATGGGTAAAACTACCTACTAACCCATCAATAGCACCCAACATGAGTACCAAGGTGAATATGCCCCACCCTACTCCGAAAGCGGTGAGTGCAGTCCGTAACTTATGCCTTCTTATAGACCCGAATATTTCTTGCCACTTATCAATGTCTATCATAGTAAATATTTGATTCTATGATACCATCTTTAAGCTTGATGCAACGGTCTGTTTGTTCAGCGATATCGTTTTCGTGCGTTACGATTATTATCGTTTTTCCTTCTTTATTCACCTTTCGAAAAATATCCATCACTTCATTTGTCGTCTGACTATCTAGTGCTCCCGTCGGTTCATCCGCTAAAATCAACTTGGGGTCTGAGATCAATGCTCGAGCAATCGCTACTCTTTGTTGCTGACCACCAGAAAGTTGATTAGGATAATGATCCGCCCAATCGAGTAATCCTACTTGATCTAGAAACGCTAGCGCTTTTTCTTGCCTCAGTTTCCGATCTACTTTTTGATAATAAAGTGGAAGAGCGACGTTCTCCTTTGCTGTTTTGAATGCTAAGAGGTTAAATGATTGGAATACAAAACCCAATAGGTTATTCCTATAATTGGCAGCATTCTTTTGACTTAGGTTTTTGATGAGCGTACCATCTAAGTAGTACTCTCCGGCATCATATTCATCGAGGATTCCGAGAATATTAAGCAATGTAGATTTGCCTGATCCAGAAGAACCCATGACTGAAACAAACTCACCTTCTTTAATCTCTAAATCGAGGCCTTTGAGGACATGCAGAGAATTATACTCGGTTTTATAAGATTTATGGAGCTTGTTTATTTTTAGCATAGTGGCATCTTCTATAAATACATCGATGAAGATAGCCAAGCTTATAGTCAGATTTTACAAAAATAGATGACTTGCGGATTTTCGTCGATCAATAGGTAGTAAAGATGCATGAAACCTGTAAGGGTTGCATTCTTTTGAATTCAAATTCGAAAACTCTCCGATATATTAAAGTTCGACACAGTATCAAATCAATTTTAATGAGCATTAATTCATAAGTATATTTTAGGCGTCAATTTTATCAGTTATATTATTATAAATTGTTATACTTGAAAATTATTAAACCAAAACTTCATATTATGAAAATCACAAAATCATACGATTCAATTTATCTATTTTTTTGAAAATTAGTCCAATCTTATTAATATTACTTTTCTCAATATCCTGTAGCAATATAGATACCAACCAATCAACATTAGATCAAATTGAAGAATCCGCAGAGATTAGCGCTGTAAGAGGGGTAACCTCCTCTAATCCTCCTAGTGTCATGAACCTCCTTTCCAATGGACAGATCCTAATTGTCAAATATGCCAATTGCATGATGCTAATGGTCTTAGTGTTTATTTTTATTGTGGAGAATGCATTATTTACTATGAGGTAGACCAAGATTTACGGCTTGAAATCTACGACAATAGCAATGGTTTTGAATTCCTCGTTACTAATGCAACTGTAAGCAATACTCCACCATCTGGGTATTATGATTACACATTTGATCAAGGTAACCCTACTGCAAATGACCCATCTGGATTTGACGGATATCTAAAGTTTGTTACAAGTCCGCTTTCAGGCCTCGGATAAGAGATTATTACTTTACATTACTACAATTGCTACTAAATGAATTTCAAAAATTCGCTATTCTTCCTTCTCTTTCCTTTCATGGCTACAAGTCAATGTGACCAGTTCTCCTATTACTTTAGTTCGGATAGTGAACTAAAAGACTTTATTGACATGAATCCAGAATGTAATACAATTCCTAAATTAGAAATTGCTGGGCCAGACATAACTAATCTGGCCCTTCTTTCTCATTTCGATACTATCGGGAGTTTAACAATTTCGCACAATTCAACAATCTCGAATTTAGATTTCCTTGAGACCATAGAGGTTTCTCGTGGTATTTCTCTTCAGAGCCTTGACAACTTAGAGTCTTTATCAAAATTCGAAGAAGTACAAACTCAAAGCCTGAATATATATAACTGCCCATTACTTAATGCTTTTGAACTTACAGGAGAATATTACAATAACATATCATTGCAAAGTCCTAATTTAGAAGCTACAGTGAAACATGATATTAGTATTGGACATTTGACCCTATCTCAAAACGTCAGCTTTAATAGTCTCGCAGAAGTTAAAGTAAGTCAACTGAAACTTCATAACGCAACAAAATATAAGTCTTTCACAGCTATAACCAACAATTTCAGAATAGATACACTCACTACACTTCAAATATGGGGTGCGCAAGATACATTTAACTCTGAAGGATTTCCTGATTCTATGGTATGCCGAAGCTTTGAAATAGCTGGCTTTAATAATCTTAATATATCAGGTTTCGAAAGTAAGACGGCTTTTTTTAGATCTTTTAATTTGCATAGCATTTCCGACTTAAAAGATCTAGTTCCGTTTGACAAAATGCACACAGAAGATAGAGTCTCAATACAAAATTGTGACTCCATATCTTCTCTTGACGGTATTCCTATTTCTGAATATATTGATGCCATTTCCATTTCAAACAATCTCATGCTCACAGACATACAAGATATAATGAAAGTAAATGACACTTATGGGTTATCATTAATAGATAATCCACTGTTGGCTACCTGTAATAACAGACTTGTTTGTGATTTGATAGAAGCTCCTAATTCGGCCACAAGAGTAAAAAAGATCCTAAATTTTGACTACCCCACCGCAAGCGGATGGAGCATTCGCCAAAATTTTTCCAACCTAAAGGTCGGTATTCGGATCTTTTTTGTGATAAGGCGTTTTTATGCAAAAACATCTTTTTATGACTCCGACGCAAGCATCGGAGAATTTAAGTATTAAAAATAAGTGGAAATAATTCTACTTGCTTAGATGTACCTAGTGTAGCACAATCATGTATAGATCGAGAGCCTGTAGAATGTAGCGCCAAATTCCTAGGGACTTCTCTATATGATTATGATCAAGTAAGTCTATCACTTGAGTTTATGATTCCACAGTCGGTGGAAGATGGTTGCGATGAAGATCAAAAATTGATCACCATCCATCTGGATGGGTCTGAAAGAAAAGAAATATATGCAGGTTCTATATCATCAAGTAATACTGACATCCAAACTCTAGATGTACAAATCTCAAATACGGATTTACTAAATGAAAGCTATGATTGTCTTGATATAGCCATACAAGGCGACTGCGCAGATGATGACTGTTATTTCTATATCTGTCAAGTGCTCAATAGGGATGAGAATTCAACCATGTCCGAAATATCAATCTATCCAAATCCCGCTTCAGAAAATATTACTATTTCGTCTAAAGTAGCTTTTAAGACTGATATTATTGATATAAATGGTCAATCGATTAAGATTGTCAAAATAGAAATGGGTTCAAATTCTATAGACCTCAGCGGATTACATACTGGCGTTTATTTCATACGAGACAATGAGAATAAGTAAAAAAAAATTGTGGTGTATTGATATGTGAAAACATTTATGGGGAGAGTCCGAGTAAACTAATTGAAACTATTAGAGCGGGAATTGAAGCAGAACATAATGATGCAGAGCGGGAATTGAATGACTCCTAAGAAAAAATATTCACCTCTGAAATTCATTGCTCCGAGTGCTAGCTATGAGTGATTTTTTGAATCAATTTATCAATTCGTCTTTTATTTTTCTGTTGTAATAACGTCGGATATAAATTCAACAATATATTCATAATCATAATTGTCATACCAAACAAATAATTACTGGGTAACGTTTTATAAATAGCAATAATAGCCACCGCTCCAAATGCTATTAAATGACTTATTTCAGCATGTGTCATATCTTTTCTTATTTCCTTTAATTGAGAAATGTCAATCGAAGCTTTCAACTTCAGCTTTTGATTTAAGTATTTAAAAAAGGTATTTTTGACAATCCATTTAAATAACCCAACTCCAATTATATTATTCAGGCTTTCATTCTTTATGAAATTTAGGTTTTCTATATTTATGTAATAAGACTTATTTTTTATTACTTCATTCAGAATCATTCCAATGAGCCAGGAACCTAATGTTATCGATATACTAAATGAAAAATATTGGATCATTTCTGTAGTTTTCTTATCATGATTAATGGTGGCCAATTCCTTGATTTTCTATGTTCATATTTTCTACAAATATATTCATTTTTTCAGGATCATCACTCCACATCCCAGCAAACGTGTGTATAACGGTTAGCATATGGAGCGGACGACCGCAGGAAGTCTGATCTCATATGCATTGTTGAACTAAACACCTATCGGTGTAGCCTCTACCGACCAAAAATTGGCTAAAGACTTGCCATATATTAGTTATTTAATTTAAAAGTTCATAACACATGACAAGTTTTAAGCAAAGGCCTGTACAGCCTGATCCAAATGTACAAAAGAAAGACTTATTATCTATCACTTTACCGATGATCAATCGGATGAAAATTGAAGATAAAGCCGATGACACAATTACTGCATATGTCAGATCTGTTGAAAGGTTGGTTAGATTCCATGATATGATTCATCCTCGCGAATTGGATATCGATGAGGTTTTAGATTTCTTAGTATCTCTTAATGAGCATGATCAAGTCAACTGGAGAACTAGTAAAATGTATGGGACTGACCGATTCCTTGGCACAAGGATAAATGTCCTAAATGGACATTTAAGGGAAGGAACCATTCCTCAGAATGGGCGTGAGAGAAACATCCTGTAATAATGATAAACATAGAGTCATGTTTCGTCTCCTATACTGTTCTGGTTTAAGACGTAGTGAACTTCGCCATCTCAAAATTCATGACATCGAAACCGATGATGGAAAATGCAGAATTAGAGTAGTAAAAGGTAAAGGAAAAAAGGATAGATATACTGTACTCAGTACATCTGTTCTTATCGAACTCAGAGCATATTTTCTTAAATACTAACCTAAGGTCTACCTATTCAATGGTCGTAAAAAAGGCCAAATGATCAGCGAAGGAGCATACTTGGACACAAAAATGGCCTGTCATCCTCATTGCCTGCCTCGCTCTGCGGGGTGCCTTGTATAGTGCCCGCTGGCGGAATCAACAATAAAGGACAATGGATTCACTCGAAATCGAATGGTGACTTTCTTTTTCTCTTTAGTGTCCTAACGACTCGTATTATCTGGTTGAAGTTTAAGCAACTTTGGACATAGTTTAAAA
>JBLHWH010000217.1:0-10068 GCA_047628935.1 Halioglobus sp.
TATCAATATACACAAATGCCGCAGGTTTCCTCGTTTCAATTCCTATATGGTGCGATTAATGGGGTCATTAAACCCTGTTGCCGTTGCTATCCTCTTAGGTTTCAATTCCTATATGGTGCGATTAATGGACAAAGACAGTTTTTGTGGACGATGCTGGGACTTTTGTTTCAATTCCTATATGGTGCGATTAATGGTATATCATAAGTTCAGAGGATCAGGAAGGTATGTCTCGTTTCAATTCCTATATGGTGCGATTAATGGAGTTCTACCGTTTTTATCATAGGTGACTTCTGCCCAGTTTCAATTCCTATATGGTGCGATTAATGGAATTACCTAAATATCTAATCAAAACATGTAAGCGCAGTTTCAATTCCTATATGGTGCGATTAATGGGCAAAGGGCATGGTCAACCTTGTTATTAACTTAACGTTTCAATTCCTATATGGTGCGATTAATGGACATCGCTTTAGGAGCGAATAACGCAGGATTCATCGTTTCAATTCCTATATGGTGCGATTAATGGCTAGTATTTTAGAGACAAGAGCTTGTGATATTCCGCGTTTCAATTCCTATATGGTGCGATTAATGGTGTAACTGGAAATGACGCTCCGCAAGGTGGTAGGTGGTTTCAATTCCTATATGGTGCGATTAATGGCCGTTTAGAGCCAAGTGCTAAGTTATTCTTTTCTAATAACTTACAGTACGTCAAAGAGCATTTTTATCATAATATTTCCGTCACTGATAAATACTATGTTTTTACCCGACCAGCGACAGATCATGCTAAACATCTCTATATCACCACCATACAGTTATTTGACAAACGAAAGGTGACTAACGCTTCGTCATAAACTTAGTTGATCATGACACCGACTACAAAAATATATCAAGACTATTCTTTTCTTGGCCAAGCACTTCTTTTTTCAGCCACTTTTCTTCACGGCTAGAAAAGATGATCAAAGAATCAGTTTTGGGATTCATCAATTCTTTTGCTTCTGCTTTATATTGCAATAATCCCGCCTCTGTAAGTTCACCTTCAAATACAGAATTCTGTATCCAATTCAGGTACTTTCTGGTCAACTTCAGCATCTTCCCTACCCTCTTTACATTCATGTCATATACTGCTATTACATACATCTACCACCACATTTTAAACGGTTTATACTCCTTCTCAATTCCTAGTACATATTTTGCAATTTTGTAACATTCCAACCTTACTAGCTGCTTATAGCTTACATTTTTTTTCAACGTTCTATGTTTTATAGTCTCTTTCAGCTTATCCTCGAATGCTCTGATAAAAACCTTCCTACCACTATCTTTCAGAAAACATCCTCCCATTTTATTTTCGAAATGCTCTTTTCTTATCTCTCGCTTATTACAAAGTTTGAAGATCAACTTATCTACAATGATAGGTTTGAATATTTCTGATATATCAAGTGCTAGAGAATACCGTCTATAGCCTGGCTCGTGCAAGAAACTGATGGTAGGATTCAACTGCGTATGATATATCTGATCCAAAGTTAGCGTATAAGCCATCATATTCCCAAACGAAATGAGTGCATTCACTTCATTACTAGGTGGGCGTTTGGCTCTGTTATTCATGGAAAAACCTTCGATAATAAATTCGAATGCCTCATAGTACATATGCTTACTATTCCCTTCATAGCCCATGATACTGGGTATATCTTCTGCACCCTTTAAGCCCACTCGATAACTTTCGATATTATCAATCAGCCCTTGCATTTCGATCTTCCTATTGCTATAATATTTTATATTTTTCAACATATTATGACAAGCTCCATCTACGAAGCCCTTTGCTATATGGATCCTCTTTCTGTTATTGGCATATGCTTTTGTTTGTGCAATCTGCATCTTGCCCGCTAGCAGATATTCTTTCGGTTGGAAGCTCCCTGTATAGTGTTCGTAGTAATCAAAGAAATGCACCGCTACTCTTTGCCTCCCGAGAAAATTATACAAGGCACTATTCGCATCCACACTTCCGAAAATATACAAGCTCTTAATCCCTTCGATCGGAAGATATTTTGCTTTTTGTTCTACGCCGTTTTCATCTTTAGCTACGAATACTAGTGTATTGTCTTTCCGACTCATCCGACCAGGATTAAATAGATAGTAATTTTTACCCGTCATATTTCTTCCGTATTTACTTCATCTACATAACAAAACTCATAATAAGAACATCGTTTGCACAGCGTACTGTTTATTTTATCAGGACAAACCTCAGCCGATATTATGTCTCTTGCCTTTTTCTGCCATATCGGTATATCTTCTCTATCAGCATCAGACAAGTATATCTCTTCTGTCTTCTTAAGCTTCGGATATTCTAATATCGCATGGGATACTTCAATCCCATTCTGTTCTAATATATAGATGTAGTACTTTACCTGAGCAATATGTGAGCCTTCACGTTTGTTGCTCTTCTTGACTTCCCGCACCACTTTGTTTTTTGGGTCGTAGTAGTCGATCTTTATCCCATCGATCTCTACCTGCTGCCACTTGCTAGCTCGTTGGCCATAGGTATATTCGTCTATGATTCTTCCTTGTGTTACCAGTCCACTCGTATGCTCCATATTCAGGCCATTCGCAAATAGCCAAAGCTTACGATGGCATAGGTGGAGGTATGCTATCTGGGTACCGGTTATGTGGTTTTGGGTCATGTTTATTATTTCGCACTTATAAAATTACGTAGGATTCCTCAAATTTATCATCCTTAATACCATCCTCATAATCATAGACTTCATTCCAGTCTCGTAGGTAGATAATTCCAAATTTATTAAAATATTCATACTCGCTATAGCTCAACAGTTCCAAGTTTAATTTAGAATCCGTAAATATTGAGAACATAAAATTGCTCATGATACCCCCGATTTGTTTCTTGCTTATGGTTTTGTCAGTAAAATCAGCATCACCCTTTATTATGTCTAAATATATGTCAAAAACTTGTTCTCCTCTTACAACTTCAAGGTGGTCATCACCAAAAGAATCCAAAAATCTTTGTTGACTTACTGTGAACCATTGCCTTTCAATATTAAGTGGAATATAAACTGATGTTGTGTCACTATCTATCAGCTTAAAATCATCATTGATTCTCTTAAAATTGAACACTCTCAAATACTTGATATAATCATGTAGATTCTGAAAGTGGACACTTTTATTCAATTCTATGATTTCTTTATTTACCCTATTATACAGCACATCAAAATTCTTATCTTCAAGAATGGATTTATACTCCTTATGAACAATTCTCTGTTTATACCTTAGATCGCCACCGTATATTTTATGTTCTCTATCATAATTAAACATGAACACCTTACAGCCCCGTTTCTTAGCATTTCTATTGACTCGTCCAGCTAATTGTTCATCACTATCGACTATAGATCTATCCTTGAAACCTACATCCATATCTATATCCACTCCTGCCTCTATTACTTGAGTAGAGACCACTAAAGTTTTAGTATACTTCTTTTCTTTGATCGCATCTATAATTTCCTTTCGTCGCGGCTCGAGTATAGTTCCAGAGATCAGAAACATCTTATAATCTTCAAATCGTACGTCATGTGTGGCTAACTTATAGAATGAAGATGCAGATTTTTTAATAATAAACTCGATCAAGCCATTGGACTTGTTACCATTACTAGCAGCATAAATTTCTAACTCATAGTGCACTTTGTCCAATAGATCATCAAGCTCGATAGTTTCCCTTCCACTCTTGCCTAATAATGAAAAATCGAAATCTATTCGCCCCTTAAAATTCTTGTTGTTAAAGTATTTATGCTTATTCGGTATTAAAGCTTGTATGCTGCCTACCGCATCAAGGCTAAGTTGATCAATCTTTGGTAATGTAGCTGACATGATTATAAACCGTATATTAAAATGCTTGGAATAATGATGTAAGAAGAATATAATCTTATCCCAATGTTTCGGGTCATATGTCTGTAACTCATCAATAACCACTACCGAGTTGCTTAGCCTATGCAATATGTAGTTATCGTCCTTTCGATTACCTTTTAGAACATTGAAAAACTTGATATGAGACAGCAAAGTGAATGGATAATTGATAAAGAGATTATTGATATAATTAAGTTTCCTATCTCCGTAGAGTCCATCTTCATCTTTCTCATTCCTGCTTGTATGAAATCCTCCTTTAGAATGCAATTGAATCACTTTATCATCATCAATCTGTAGTGTTTCCTTTATGCTTCTAAATGTCTGTGTAATCAATGTGGTGAAAGGAAAAACATAAAACACTTTATTCAGGCTCTCATCCGATTTCAATAATTCTAATGCACAGGCAAATGACATATTAGTTTTACCGCCGCCAGTTGGAGCTTCTAGATAAAACAGTTTTTGATCAATATTTTCACGAAGTGTTACAATGGCTTCCGCAGCCATTTTCTGACGTAGTTTATTGAGGTTACTCTCACTTCTCTCTCTCACCTCTTCAAAATCCAACTGGTAATGTTTATCTAAATCTTTATATAACTTTTTATTGTACTCTGCATCTTTATTGTTAGTAAAGTTCTTAAAAAGTTGACTTTTGAGATTCTCATCGATCAGTCCAAAATCGCTGACCTTCATATTACTCATAAAATCATTGGTGGCGTAGTAATCTGAAGCAGTGAGCAGTGAAAAATTTAGTTTTAGCATAGCGTATGCGGAAAAATAACTTTCTCCAGAATCTAAATATCCATCCATACATTTATCAATAACCTTCGAGCTGTTTACTAACAAGAATTCTACTTCTGTTGTTATCTCACTTTGGTACTGACCTAGATATTGCCGCAATCCTTCACTTAGTTCTTTACTAAAATCTACATAATGCTCAAACTGACTTGAATGATGTTTCAATATTGGGTTAGCAAAAAGATATATAGCTAAAATCAGGAAGTTCTGTTCCGCAACTGCGAAATTGTCACTTTCCGTAATCTCCCTTAAGTGTATGCATATAAACATATATGCACTTAATATCGAGTGCTTAGAGCCTATATGATTATTATGGTTGCTCTTTGTATAAAAAGTCGATTTCATTTTCTCACGCTGAAAATTTTCATTCACTTTCCCATAATCATGATATACTAGAGCATTGACAAACAACTTTTTTACGTAATTACCGACCTGGTCAATCTTTTCAATAGACGAATTTATACGCATGAAGTCTAAAATCAGACTATCCAAAACGAGATCAAGGCCTTGAGCCTTCACTAACTTTGAAGCATAATCCATAACTAAATGTACATGCTCATGTAGCTTCTCACTGCTTTTGGTCTTGTGCGTATGCGCATGATACCGCTCGTAATTTATTAGAACATCTTCTATCTTCTTTTCAGACAGTAATAGCTCATCAAAAGACTTGAATGACTTCATTGTTATCCAGTTGATACAGATTATCTACTTTGTAATCCTTATTTAATTTAAATGTCGTTAGTACAAAAGGCTTATAATTATATTGGAATAATTCTTCGTCATACCCAACTGGCAAACGCTCGAAGTACATAAATTCACCCGCTGTAAAATCCATTTTCCAAGCGGAAACTTCCTCATCAACTTGCTTTCCATCTTTGACAATTGACCTCTTCACAAATATAGAACTGATTTGGTAAGCTCCAGTAGGTTGAAATGCTTTATAAGTATAGTCCATGAAGTTGTCCCACCAAAGCGAAAAATCATTCTTTCCTAAATATGGAACAAATTCCGCTTCGTAGTTCCTTATACGCCGTATCAACTCTTGATTATCAGTCAATATATATATACGGTATGATGGCTTCACCAACGTCTGCTCCGTTATAATTAGATTACCACCTAACTCTTTACTTGCATAGCCAACCCCATTATTATATTTGATCACGGTTTTCATAAAATTGCCTTTGAAATCATCTTGATCACTCAGAGGCTTAATACCTATTAAAGTAGTCTTCAACTTTACGTAATAATCTGGCAGCACTTCGTTTTGTTGAAATCCCCGCTCCCCCAAGATTGCTCCTAGTAAACCCAAAACAAAAGGCTTATGTATCATATTAAATGTCAAATACATTGGTTCGTTAGTATCAGGTTTCTTTAGAAAACCAAAATCTGATTTAATATCAAATGATATTAGTTGTTCCATCTGTTACAAAGTTTAATTTAGATCAAAAGTCTTAGCAATACTTGGCAAGTTTGTGATACTTGTATTTTCCTCCTGAAAGTACACTTCAAGGATTTCTATATCCGAAGCATGTTTCTCAGTAAGCGCAGATACTCTAGAGAAATCAAAACTAACCTTGCCATTAGTTTTACTGACCTCCCCCGTAGTTATCAAAGAATTGATATTAGGTAAAACGATTCTTGACCCCTCTTTCAACTGGATCCATACGAGTAACTCATTATCAGTACCCGCTTTTGCAGCACTATCATAATAGGTAACGCCTCTACACATAGCCTCTTTTAGCTTGCTAATATCATTATTGGATATAGATTCAGCTTCGGAGCCAGCTAAAGCTAAAACGTCTCTGAGATTATTAGGGTTTATTGAAAAATGATGTAAGTAGTGCCCTTCTTGCAATTTTGATTGACGACCTAAAGTTGAAGCATCACTTTTTCCATCTTTTGAATCCGATTCTTTTTCGTTCCTGAACGGAGACATTATCTGCTCTGAAAAAATATTGTTCTCATGCCAGACATTCAAACCATGATTGATCTGCACAGGGCCATGAATTGAGATATTCATACTATTTTTCCCACTTCTAGCGAAAGTAGCCCCAAATAGTCGAATATCTAAACAACTCAAAATATCCTTAGCAACAACAGTTTTATCCTTAGAGTCCTTATTAGCAAAGAACATATTAGCATAAGCTTCATCTAGGCTAAGCGGCTTAAAATCCTTATCGAAACGCTTGAAATAAAAGACCTTTTCATCTTCAAACATATCTTTAAGGTAATTTTTGATTGCATATTTCAGAGCTTTATCCGTGGCATATACAGTGCCATCTGGTAGTGTTCTTGGCTGATGGCTAAAGTCCGCATTATAATTGGAATTGATTGACTTAACAACAACACATCCGAATACTCTATTTTTGAATGACATAACTTTTATTATTTATTAGGTAAATGAACTAGTTCTCTATTTTTTTATAAAAAAGACTCTTTGCAAAATAACCAGCCAGAGTCATAGGTAGCAGCTTTTTCATGTTTTTCTCTTCAGGATCATATCCCATAACTTCACTCATGATTTTGTCGAAACTATACCGCCCGGGATAAACTTTAATATTGTGCTTATACATAGAAAAACACCTTGCAATTTCACCTTTGAGAAGAGATGCATCAGTCTTCTGTAAGAATGGTTCTAACATTGCATGTGTCATATTACCTGAATTACTCTTACTGAATAGATAGCGTATTATCTGTCCTGTCGCAAATGCAAACTGTGCATCACTATCTAGATGCTCATCATCATTAGAGGCAATAATTGTAATACGACTAATTTGTTCTTTAGTCTTGTTGACCATTGATTGTTGATTTAAAGATTTATTAAACTGTGTATAATCAAAATATTCAAATAAGCTAAACCAGATATTTAGCTTCTCCTTTATTACATAATCTTTAGTGATGTTTTCGTTAGAGCGTATATCATCCAGTATACCTTTTATCATAATATCATCAAACATAGGTTTTGTGATTGCAGATCGCCTAGACTTGAAAACATAATCATAAATAGATTTCCGATACTTCATGAGCTGATCGTAAGTATTATTCGACATACGCTTAGCTTCTATCTCGTCAAAATATCGCCGCCAACCCGCTTTTGGTATTAATTGATTATTGAACATTCTATTAATAACAATATATTCAAAATCGAACACGTTTTGGATCCTGCTCTTTGCTTCTTGGCTGCCTTTTAAACTAAAAACTTCTGTGATTTTTACATCATTCATTTTGTATTGAAAATTGGAGACAAAATCAATATCAATAACTTTACTTTTCTTCGCTCGCACATCAAAAAAGATTAAGTAATAGTTACTTAAGTCTTTATGCTTCTTCAGCAACAATTGGACTAATTCTGCATATCCAACTTTTTCTTTACCGCTACTATAGACCTTGATAGCAACGCTGTTTAATTCTCTTTGATCAATAAAAATTGGAATTGGATTGGGAATCTGCTTATTGCGAAGTAAATTAAAAAACTTCCACAAATTTATTGCCTCTTTCTCTGACACCCTATAATTATATAAAAGAGGTGCAGACTTATGTTTTAAAAATGGTTTTTTATCATTGAAGTAACTGACACTATCACTTACACCAAATATCTCTTGTGTTGATTCCTTCTTCTTATTATAATCATCTTTATTAAACACTTTTGCCGCTAGGTATTCTTGGTACGGAATCTTATAATCTTTTGCCGTTGGTGCTTTCAGAAATACATAAACACCTTGTGCCGATTTCATCTCTTGATATTCATTTAGGTTTTCCATTAACGCTATCAGATGGTTATGCATATAATTCCTAAAGAGTTTCATCCAGTTCTTATGTAAATCGTCTTCTACATACTGACTAGCTGTTTCGAAGTAAATCGCCATCTCACCTAGCATGAACTCGTTAAATTTATCTTTCAAAGAGTCATTATCAATTTCTTGACCAATGAATTGTTTCTGCAAGACACTCCTGTCTTTGTATTTTTCCCAATTCTTCTTATTGAATGAAAAGGCAAAAGGAGAACATGTATTTCCAAATACTTTCTTGATCGGATTAAAAATCTTAGCATTTGAAACAGGAACAGAATTCATCCAAAGTGGCACACATCTTTTGATGAGATCAGACATTTCTTCATCCTTCTTAGAGTAAAAACCAATATCTTCTTCATTAATTCTCCCCTCTCCATCTACATTAAGTAGATTTCCTTCTTCGTCAAGATCTACGAGAATGTAAAGTCCTTCTTTCGGTTTAAGATTATTTGTAAAGACTTCATCTGGAAGTGATTCTACAAAATTAATTATTTCTTGTATCATATATTTACTTTTTCCGCAATCCACCAAATCCAAATCCCAATGCACAGTGCTTTCCAAACCCTCCAAATATCCCTACTTCCACTACTTCTCTCGGTGCAGCAATCTCAAAATCGAATAAAAAGCCTCTCACATCGATATTCTTAGTACCTGGCTTGATCGTCACTTTTTTACTCCTGATCTTATCTTTGGTTGATAGTATATTAAGGCTCCATTCATCAGTATTCCAGTTCTTATTCCATGGTCTACCAGACGACCTGTACTTATCGGTAAGATTGTTAATGAATATACTTTCGTAGCCATCATCCAAAGGGTTCATGTAATTATCATTGCCATTATCTTGCTTGGCACCGATGACTAATGGGGTTTTGCATGATATAGTATGAGATAGGCCATCAACCACTCTCACATCTTTGATATCTACTGATTGGATCACAAATACAGCTTGAGAGTCATATCCGTTTTTCAGGGTAAGTAGCTGATCTTTGAATAAGCCCTTCACAAAATGTTTCATTGCTTCATCTATTACAAATCTCACACGCAGTTGAAACTCATGTCCTTTGATTTCTATTTCAGCTTTTTGTTTGTCTATTTCATATCTATCAAACTTGAACCATGAAAAACAAAAATGCTTAAAATGCTTTGACTCTTTATCAGCAACTTGGTAGCCATGCTCGTGTAAAAATTTTGCATAATCTTCATCTCCCTTTAAAATGATGTCATATAACCAACTGCTTAAATAATATTGATAATCTATAGGAATCCGAGTCGGTCCAAGGTTTTGAAATGTTAGTAATAATTCCATTTGATGGTATTAAGTTCAGTTAAAAAAGCTACTCTATTCCATTTATGATAACAATAAACAAGTCAAAGACATCAGAGTACCGCCTACAGATAAAAATGTACTAATTTAAATGAGTAATAAAGTTACTATATCAGAAAATAATTAACTAGATGATTACACATCTACTGTAATTGTTTACCAGCGATTCAGAGTGAATGTATAAAGTATTGAAAGAGAGCAAATAATAAATAACTGCAAAGTTATAGTTTACAGTTATTTATATATTTGCAATTC
>JBLHWH010000218.1:0-9989 GCA_047628935.1 Halioglobus sp.
TCGACATCGGTATAAAAATCACCATCGGTCGATCCTCGCAAGGGCAAAGATAGGCCATGTTAACTATATTCTATAACCTTCGTATGCTATAGTCTGAATAATAGGGGGCCGAACCACTCTAAACTACCTATGGCCAATAATAAATTTCGTGCCCATTTTGAATTCTATATATTCATTGAACATTGTTATTAATATTTCATTTTTATATCATATTGAAACGATATATTGCATTCCTATAAAAACAAATAAAGTAACATCCCGTTAAAACGATCAACAAACAACTATCAACTAATATGTCATTAAGAGATAAACAAAATATAATAGCCCCAATCGCCGAAAAGAATCCAACAATTCATACAAAACATGGAGATGTGCGGATCGATGATTATTACTGGATGAAGTTGAGTGACGAGCAGAAGGTTGCAGAAACGCCGGATGAGCATACATCTAAGGTCGTGTCATATCTAGAGGCGGAGAATAAGTATCGAGAAGACATGACGAGTCATCTTGAGGGATTTCAGGAGACATTGTTTGAAGAGATAAAAGGACGAATAAAGCAGGATGATGCTTCTGTGCCATATAAGTCTAATGGATATTACTATATCACTCGATATGAAGCTGGACAAGAATATCCTATCCATTCACGGAAGAAGGATAACCTTGAAAATGCTGAAGAGATCATGTTGGATGTAAATGAAATGGCAAAACCATATTCATATTACAATGTATCTGCACGAAAAATAAGTATTGATAATAAGATATTAGCCTATGGAGAAGATACAGTAAGTAGACGTCAATACACGCTGAGATTTAAGAATTTGGAATCGGGTGAGATGTATGATGATAAGATCACAAATACTACAGGTACTGCTGTGTGGGCAAATGATAACAAGACCATATTCTATACTCGTAAAGATGATGCACTGAGATCATTCAAGATATTCAAGCATAGATTGGGAACGGATGAAAACAAAGATATCGAGGTATTCCATGAAACAGATGATACATTCAATGCATTTGTCTACAAAACAAAATCTGACAAATTTATCGTGATTGGCTCATGGGCAACTTTGTCTCAGGAGTTTTATACACTACCAGCTGATGCCCCAGATGGCGATTTAATTATTTTTCAGAAAAGAGAGAAAAGACTGGAGTATAGCATCGCTCACTATGGCGACAAGTGGTATATCCGAACCAACAAAGATGGCGCAAGGAACTTTAAGATCATGACTACCGCTGAAAGTGCAACCAATAAAGAAAACTGGAAGGACCTAATTGATCACCGAGATGATGTATTTGTAGAAGGAGTAGATTTATTCACTGATTACATGGTGGTAAATGAGCGGATTGAGGGCATAAGTAAGATGCGAATCATGCCTTGGGATGGAGACGATCATTATATCGATTTTGGAGAAGCTGCATATACTTCTTCTTCCGGTGTGAACATGGAGTTCGATACTAAGATATTGAGAGTTGGATTCACATCTATGACGACACCGAGCACAGTCTATGATTATAACATGGAGTCTCGCAAACTTATGCTGATGAAGCAACAAGAAGTCGTAGGTGACTTCAAACCTGAAGATTATGAATCAGAGCGGATCATGATCGAGGCAAGAGATGGTGTCAAAGTACCTGTGTCGATTGTATATAAAAAAGGGTACAAAAAGGATGGATCACAACCCTTATTACTTTATGCATATGGTTCATATGGGTATAGCATAGACCCTTATTTTAGTTCAGTAAGATTGAGCTTGCTTGATCGTGGATTCGGATATGCGATCGCTCATATCAGAGGCGGACAAGAGCTAGGAAGAGACTGGTACGAAAACGGTAAATTCTTGAAAAAGATGAACACTTTTACTGATTTTATCGATGTAGGAGATTATCTCGTTGATCATAAATATGCCGCTAAAAATCAACTCTATGCGATGGGTGGTAGCGCAGGTGGAATGCTCATGGGTGGAATCGCCAATATGCGACCAGATCTGTGGAGCGGAATCGTAGCTGCAGTACCATTCGTGGATGTGGTAACGACCATGCTAGATGACACTATTCCTCTCACCACAGGAGAATATGACGAATGGGGCAATCCTAACGATGAAATATACTATCGTTATATGAAATCCTATTCACCGCTTGATAATGTGGAGAAAAAGGCCTATCCATCGATGCTAATCACTACTGGCTACCACGACAGTCAAGTACAATATTGGGAGCCAGCAAAATGGATCGCAAAACTCAGAGATATGAAGACTGATAATAATCCGCTAATCATGTATTGCAATATGGATACTGGACATGGCGGTGCATCTGGAAGATTTCAGAAGTATAAGGAAGTCGCTATGGAGTATGCTTATTTGTTGGATTTATCAGGTAAGGCGAAGTAAGATTGGATTTCTCCCATTGTGTGAATTATAGTAAGCTAATGATGGCGCACCTTGGCCAAATTTAAAGCACACAAACTTACTAGAGATAGTATTGCAATCAAGCGCCTGTTTGTTGATAATTTCAAGTTCTGTTCTTCCATTTCCCAAACGGTATGACAAAACTAAAATTAGGTAAAATAATTTCTTCTGAAAAAAGTATTCCAACTAACATGCTATAGCCATTGTTAAATGTATACTCTATCATAGATGTACCAACCAGATATTTTTCTAAAAGCATCGCGTCAGTGACAAGCCTAGTCTTTTTTCCGAGTGCCATATTCCAATTTACCATAGGAATCAAAAGAGGATTATCAACTTCTGTTACTAAGCCAAGAGTAGGGGCGAAAGTAAAGTTGCTTCTCTCTCCTCCAAAAGTGACAGGAACGGAGGCAAAGATTAATCCTCCTTGTTCATTAAACATAATCTTGGTCGATAACCCAACACTTACCGACTCACTAATCGAACTACCATAATTTACTCCCAATTGAATAACTGGAAGCAGAGTACCATTTTCATTGATCAAAGAGATGAATTCAAAACCAAAAGTAAGATCAAGATTATCTCTTACTCCGTAACTAAAATTGTTGCCAAAGAGGAAGTAGTTTTTGTAGTAATTATTCCCTTTTCCATTATTACGAGCTGTGGAAACATAAAAGGGTTCGCTTACATTTTGAATCTCAGAATTGAGCGAAACGCCTTTATATAAATTCATAATGTTTGATTTAGCAAATCCTTTCACTTGGGATTCATTGCCATAGATAAAAATAGAATCACTAGTAATTCTGAACAGCTCCCCACGGTAATACTGCTTATCAGATGTCTCGATTGTCACCACATCCATATCGGATTGACTCCACCCTAAAGAACTGAACAGTACTAGACTTGAAGTAATAATAAATTTTCTTAATGTCATTTAATTTCTTGAGGAAATGTAATTGATGATAGCAAAGTACAATTGACTTATTTTTTTTTATTGAAGGATAAGTGGTGTTCTCTAAAATCCTTTCTTTCAAACGATGTGTTGCGACATTTTGTTATTCTAACCACTTTAAGTTTCCACTTCGAAAACTGGCAAATCAATCATTTAACTTTAATCAACTGAAATATAAGATCTTTCAGTTGATGTGGGTTGTATCGAAACTTGAGTAAAGAAGTGCTCTTTGAGAACTGGTAATGTCAGATATCTGCTTTGTTATTAATATCAATAATCTAAACCACCCTCTTAATAAACCGCAACGTATGCGTATAACTTCTCTTCCCTTGATGATAAATACCAAAATGATCTAACTTATCGATACGAACCATGCCTGATGCATGGATAATATAATTGTCTTCTAGGATGATACCTACATGGTGAATTCTGCCTTCTTTATTTACAAAATAAGCGAGATCTCCTACATTACTTGCAGCTACAAAATCGACCATCTCCCCTACCTCTGCTTGTTGGTAAGCGTCTCTTGGTAGTTTGATTCCGAAAATCTTGAATACGGCTTGAGTGAATCCGGAACAGTCGATTCCAAAAGGACTTCTTCCTCCCCATAAATACGGAGAATTGATATATTTCCTGGCTACTTTTATAAGAAGTTCTGGTGTGATTGTCACCTGATCTGGAGTGATAACTTGGCCACTGTAGACGAGTTTATCCTCTTTTACCTTGAATATCATACCGTCATATTGAGGAAGACTGCTTGCCGCTACAATAGGGAAAGATATATTTCCTGACATGATCGGATGCGCAACTTCTAGTGGATATGCTCTATTTTCTGTATGATCGTTGAACTCTTCTTCAGTAAGGCCTATCAATTGTTTTGGATCCATCCATCCTTCATAATTATCCCATTCACAACGTACCTTTACCCAACTTTTATTCTTTTTGCTCAGGATGGTGATTAGTTCACCAAATAAGAGTTGAGAGATCATCTCAGAAGCATCATCAGCTTTTTTCCTAATCGGGGCTGCGCTCACTTGGCATAGGCCATGCGTCATAGGAACTTTGATTTTTGCTTTTTTTTGCTTCACTTATATTTAATTGTACGTAGTAGATGCACTTCGAATAACGAGGTGTTCTTAATCATATATGTATAGCAAAATTGTTGCCAAAAAATAGAAGGCAAGAATAGTAAACTAATAACTTGTCTGCTAATGCCAATTGGCTTGAAAACAAACATGTCGGCCAGTGTAACAAATTTCAAATTCGAGGGCTGCAAGTTGGTTGCAAAGCAAACACGTTGGTCAGTGTAGCGAATTTCAAATTCGAGGGCTGACCATCATTTTCTTTGTGTCAATCGTCAAACATTTCTTTATCTTCGTAACAATGAAATATATACTGCCATTCATTCTAATCGTCCTTACTATCTCTGCTTGTAAAAGAAGCGCCCAATCTCCTATTCCTGTTTCTCATGACTATTGCCACTTGTTATCTGGGACACAACCACATCTAACGAATGAGATCAAGAGTGTAGACTCATTAATAAGAGATACGAGGGCGGGTGTATATATTCTTGAAGAAGGATCTGACGCTATAACAACAAGAGCTAACTTGAACACTGAATATATAACCATACTGTCAGAACCAGCTATCAATTCCAAGATGAAGGAAATCATGAAAGAGGAGCTAGAGTCTCAAAATGCATGGCATGTAATCCATGTGTCAAATCCAGATTAAAAAGCTGGTCGATGGAAGCGATTCATGGCCCGGACTATTGCTGTGGTGCCTGTAGTAGTGCCTGTATCGGTGCTCTAAGGATGATAAAAATGTTCGCGAATAATGTAGTTTCAAGACTTTTTTAGGTAAAAGACAATGTCATCTAAATACCTTCATATATTTCATTTTGCCTTCATCTAAATAATTTCACCAAAATGAACAATAAACTAACTTTCATGGATACTAAAGTTATGCATTTTAGTAATTTTAATCTTTTACCTTAAATCCGCAAGCGGGAATAAATAAAAAACGGGAGGTCCAGTAAAACTAAAGCCTACCAAACTTTCCCGATTGAAAGTTTTTCACTTAATTTGGTAAAAAACATCGTTGCAGATGAAAGTTATAACTTCTACATCAAATATTAGTGCATTTGGCGGATTAAATTTCACCTCTAAGCTATTAAAGGATCATAATATTTACGCTTTAATAGATACTTGTTTGGGAGACAGGGGATTATCTCAATATTAATATAGTGATTTATTTAGGTCGTATTTGTCCTTAACACTTTGTGGAGGAGGATGTACCGAAGACATTACCGAACATCTTCGCAAAGACCTTCAACAAATTTCTGATTTCAATGTGTGCTCTGCTGATACATTACTTCGAATGCAAAAAGAACTCGCTACTGGCAAAGAAAGCTATGTTAGCAATAGTGGGGTAACCCATGAGTTTAATATCAATTTGAAACTTAATGAGTTGATGGTAAGATTGTTAGTTACCACTGGTCAATTGAACCCGAAGAAACGGGATTACATTTTTGACTATGACAATCAATTTATTCCTACTGGAAAGCATGATTCCAAACGAAGCTATAAAAAAGCGGATGGCTACTTTCCTGGAATTGCTGCCATTAACAATAGACCAGTTTACATTGAAAACCGTAATGGCAATTCAAATGTCAAATACAAGCAGGATCAAACCCTTTTACGAGCTTATAAAGTTTTTTCAGATCAAAACATCAAAGTGAAGCACAGCCGGATGGACTGTGGTTCATTTACACACGAAGTAGTCAATGTAGTTGAGTCCAACTCTGATTATTTTCATATAAGAGCACAGCGTTGCGGCAATCTATATCAACAACTTAAAAAAATAGATCATTGGAAAACGGTAAAAATAAATAACAAAACGTGCGAGATAACTTCTATCAATTATTCCCCTTTTGGCAAGAATAATGAAAAGAATATAGGTCCGTAGTTTTAAGAGAACCTAGAAAGGATGGATAAACCGATATGTTTACCAAAGATCACTTTACTTATCGAGCGATAATGACAATAATACAACGATTAGTGATTTGAGTGTAATTAAATTTTACAATCAAAGAGGAGAAAGCGAACGTATATTTGATGAGATGAACAATGATTTTTTGTGGAGCAAAATGCCATTCTCATTTCTAGAAGAAAACACAGTGTTTTTTAATAATGATGGCTATCTGTCGAAACTTGTATCATTTTTTAACCGAACTAATAAGTAAGAAACTAGAATTCATCAAGCCCAATTTTCGATTAAAGAAATTCATCTTCAGGTTTATGATCGTTCCTGCCAAATGGATAAAACAGGCAAGAAGCAGAGTTTTGAAGTTGTTTACTGATAAAAATTACCACCTTATAATATAAAGGATATAAGACAGCAAAAGAAAAACGTAGGATAAGTCTGCCTAGTGACAAGTCTTATCTAATTGATTTATAGACTATTATTAATAAAAATAAATAAATTAATACCCTAAGAAATCCCCGAAGAATATTATTCCAAATAAAAGTATAATAATACGATATCAAGGAGCTGAAGATTTAGACTTTAAACAAAATTTGCTTTTCCCTATCGCTTTTTGTGTAACGTAAGCCTTACGAAAACAAATCTTATTACCTAAATTTATGCTTGCGGATTTAATGTAACAATTCAACAAAAAAGTAACACCTACATTAAAACTCTCCACACTCCGCTGAATACCCGCCAGATTCGATCATAGAAAATAATCAATTAGCCAACTCTATTTTAGAATAATAAATATCCTCACCTTTTCCTCCTTCTCTCTCAATTTATTTCGCTTCTAAAAAAACTTCTGTTCACATTATATATCATTTTTTCTAATATATCCCTATCATTGCAAAAAGTTGATATCTGTGGGAAAGTGTCATTTGCATTTGGGTTCAAATCAAGGAGATCGAAAAGTTCAACTGGCCCGTGCTATACAGATGATAGAAGAATCAATCGGACCAGTTCTTAGTAGTTCTGCAATGTACGAGACGGATGCTTGGGGCAAAATAGATCAAAATGACTTTATCAATATTGCACTAGAAGTAGAGCACTATATGACTCCAAATCAGCTTCTAAAAACAGTAAATAAAATCGAAGATCAGATTGGTCGAATACGATTAGAAAGATGGGGTCCTCGATTGATCGATATTGATATTATTTTCATAGAAGATATCGTTATCGATACAGAAAAACTGACAATACCCCATAGATTGATGCATAAACGAAACTTTGTACTTTATCCTATGGTTGAAATAGCGGCAGAATTTATTCATCCAGTATTAAATGAATATTTATCTTCTATCTTAGAAGACTGTGAAGACGAGACCGAAGTAAGGAGAATAAAATTATTTTGATGCAGTACACTCAAATCATAAAAGCTTAATTTTTGAACATTCAATTTCCATATAATTTCATCACCATCGAGGGCAATATTGGTTCAGGAAAAACTACTTTTTGTAAAAAACTACAAGAAGAATATAACTGCCAACTCATCCTCGAGGAGTTTGATGACAACCCATTTCTCCCTCTATTCTATAAAGATCAGCAAAGATGGGCATTTACAGTGGAGTTATTTTTCATGACTGAAAGATACAAGCAGATGCAAAATCAGCTTGTATCACGAGATATGTTCGTCGATTTCACCGTTTCCGATTATGCTTTCATCAAAACACTACTGTTCGCGAGACAAAATCTAGAAGAGAGTGAATTTAAGATGTTTCATCAAATATTCACAACACTAAACCAATCATTTCCTCAACCAGAAATCTTAGTCTATTTTCATCGTAGTGTAGAACACCTGCAATCTAATATAGCAAAAAGAGGCAGAGAGTATGAAAAGAACATCACAGATGAATACCTAATCAAAGTCCAAAACTCATACTTCGATTACTTTAGAAATATACTTTCTTTCCCCGTCCTAATCATTGATTTAAATACAATTGACTTCGAAACAAATGATCGTAATTATGAAGAAGTAAAGTTACTATTAGCAAAAAACTATAATCCTGGTGTCCACAGAATCTCTTTAATGGTTTAACAACTTTGAAAAATAGAATTTTTCAAAGTTGTACGAGCATGTGTAGAGAATTCGTAGAAATCTCGGGCATGCGACAACTATACTCTTTCGTTTGCCACTTTCCCTAATTAGAAATCTTATACTTCACTCATTTAGACCTCAATTTCAAACTCTTCTCCACAATGAGGACATTCACAATAATCTATATTTTTCTTATTTCTATTTTTCTGCACCCTTTCTACAAATGCTGAACTTAAGATACTCGTAGGTAAGGCAACAAAACCGATACCTATCAATGCGACTACTCCGCTAAGTAATTTACCTATCCCTGTAACAGGATAAACGTCACCATATCCAACTGTAGTCAACGTAGCAACCGCCCACCATAATGACTGTCCAATATTTTTAAATTTATCAGGTTGGACATCACTTTCGAAGTAATACATCAATGTAGATGATAGAATCAATAATACAAATGCTACAAAAACAGAAATAGCTAGATCGCCTCTAGTTTCTTTGAGAACACTGTTAATTGTTTTGAGTGATTTCGAAAGCCTTCCTAACTTAAATATCCGCAATAACCTAAAAAGTCTTAAAATTCGCAAAACTCTAAGGTCCAGCGCAAATAGAAGAGGTAGATAGAATGGAAGAATAGCTACGAGATCTATGATTCCATATTTAGAAATTACAAACTGTAATTTTTCTGAGCCTAGTAGTGGTTTCTTATATTTTTCATATTCTGCAGTCCAAAATCTTAAAATATACTCCAGTGTGAATACAATCACTGAAATCAATTCAAAGATATTGAGAATATCGCCATATTGAATTCGAATCTCCTTGTAAGACTCTAGAATAATAGCAACGACATTCAATATGATCAGTCCATATATAAATTTAAGAAATTCAGGATTGCTTGTAATAAATTTATGTACACGTTTTTTTAACTTCATTATATCTTTTTGAATACTTGGCGCCAGTATTTTATATCATATCCAAAGCAAAAATCCCTCCTAATATGAAATGAAGTCAACGTTATATAACAAATAATCGAATTGGCCGAATAAAATAAGTCGTATTTGATTACAGGTTCTATATTGTTTTATAAAATGAATTTAAATGAGGCCATATTTACTTATACTGTTTACTACTACATTAAACACAGGAGCAATAAAATTATGCGCACAAACAGACAGTAGTGACAATCTCACTCTCCCTTCTTCATTCTCAGATGCACTAAAAGAACTGATAACAGCCAGCCTTGCCGAATTCCCAATAAACACCCAACTATCAATCGCTTTAATAAATGGAGATAAAACAGAATACACAGGTATAAAAACAAAGACTGGAAACTAAAAAACATAGAAAATAGAGACTCCTTTTTGAAATAGGTTCTATCTCAAAAGTAATGACTTCCGCTCTATTAGCAAATGCTATCTTAAATGGAAATGTATCATTATCTGTAAAGTTTCACCACGTTGTTAGTTAATTTTTGTTTCCCTAGCTCCCATTGTCCTAGGACAATGGGAGCTAGGGAAACAAAAAGCGACAAAAAGTAAAGCTGTTTTATTAATTTTGTTTCGACAAA
>JBLHWH010000219.1:0-9889 GCA_047628935.1 Halioglobus sp.
TTTTCTTAATTTCGTCTAAATCTAATCTTTTATCATAGCTGCGCTTTGCAACGTGGTGAAACTTGACAGCTTTTAATTCACTATTTTCGTATTCTTGGTTAGCAAAGTAATTAGTAATTTTGGGAATAAGATTGCCCTCTGATGTTGGCAAAAGCATTGATTTTAATTTTATTCCCGACGATGTATAGTAGTTAATAATATCATCTTTAGGAGTCTTCATCCTTATTGGTAGATCATTATAACTATAAACGGTACTTAAAGTCTTATTCGATGCATAAGTCATGTTGCCGTTTGCATAGCTGTATTGCGCTGTTCCTCCTTTAAAACCCTTATCCACTTCAGATGCATCAATTATAGATTGCATAATACTTGGACTACCGCTGCTAGGGACATATGTTAGTAAATCAATAAAATCATATGTTGGACTAGTATTTGGAGTAGATCCTAATAATCCTTTTCTGGTTACAGATAGAATATTCCCTAAATCATCATATCCTATATCAGGCACACTATACTTATCCGTTTGAATTAGTTCGCACTCAGTTTCAAGGCTAATTTCTCCATATAAAGCCTTGGTCAATCTATTGTTATCGTCATAAGTAAATCCATAGGTATGTACATGATCTCCTATTGTTTTCCACTTCATCCAAGAAATATTACCATTGTAACGTGAGATTGCATCTAACTTTTCGTTTTCTTCATAATAAAATATCTCCATGCCAAATACTGGTGGGCTTGCAGGTGTGCTTGTAGGTGGTTCTTCTGGTCCAGAAAGTTCCTGATACCCTTCTATTATTGGTGATAAATTTTCAACTAATCCTTGGTTAATAAGATCTTCAAGTATAGGGAGTAAATCAGGATTTTGTAAAATACAGTCTAACAATAAATTATAAATACCCAAAGAGACATCATCTAATGTAGTCAGATCATTAAGATTGAAGGCAAACTCATCAGATAAGGTCGATTCTGATGGAGCACCTCCGTTAATAGGTATCTCAATCGATTCTATTGTAAGTCCATTCAGCAATCCATTTTCAAAAGATTGACTTGATACTTCTATTTCAATATCTGTAGGAGATCCATCTGATAATTCTTCACAATCATAATGGATAATAAAAGTATTGATCAAATCCAATAGATTTTCACAATCGAAGTCAGGTATTACAGGAGGTTCTAATTCATTACATTTTATATTTCCTCCACTAGATACACTTCCCACAGCGTTTATTTTCTTTAGCCACCCTCTAGGATTATATTCATATTTTATATCTTGTAGAATACTGCCTAGTTTTTTATTTACTAGCCAATCATTACCATTATAATCCTTTTTACTTCCTCCAGATAACTGCCCAGCTAAAAACCCATAGTTCTTTTCTCTTATTCCATTCTGGAATGTCCATGATTCACTTGCAGACTTATTTATGCCAAAAGCGTTTACAAAAGCGGCTTGTGATTTCATGTTTCCCAGATCATCATATCCAATTTCCATTATGTAACTTCCATCTAGAGTAGATATACTTTGAGATAAAGACCTCCCGAAATCTTTATCAATTTCAGTATGTGATATTTCATGTCTTTGACCAAGAATACTTTCTGTTTCTTCTTCTCCCCAATGTATTGAATAACTTTCTTCTCCTATAAAATCTTGAACATAAGATGGATCTAATGGGATGAAGTGTTCTAGTAGATGCCCACCCATTTCTCGGCTTATGAGGAAATCATTATAAGTAGCGTGGTAATTATTAGTTATTATTTTTCCATTAGGTAATTCTTCCGTAATAACTTGATCGTGATCATTGTAACTAAAAAGATGAGAACCTTTGTCAGGTATCGTTTTAGTCTTTAATGCACCCCCATCGTAATAGGAGTATACATAATCACCACCTGCATTCATTGGAGGATTTATGGTTAATACTTGATCTCTATCATTGTATGTGTATACTGTCTCATTACCTAGCCCATCGATTGTCTTAGTTTGTCTTCCAAAAACATCGGTATAAACTTTTGTTTCTAATCCATCTTCATCAATTGTAACAACTACATGATTATTATTTCCTGCTTCATAATCGATTTCTACTTTTTTTGGAGACCCTGCAGGCATAATGTAATCTAATCTTGATAATGGAGATGGCTTATAAACATATTCTGTAAATCCGATTCCTTTAGTTGGATCATTTTCTATTAATATATTGTTTAGTACATCATACTCTTTAGTTATATTTAAGTTGCCGCCCCCATCTAAATAGCCTAGTTTTGTGTTGGTTATTTCTCGTCCAAATGCGTCATATTTCATTTCTGTTGTAAACCCTAACCCATTTGGCAGCGTGCTAAGGGTTGCAGAAACCGTATATCCTTCATCATCAAAGACATAGGTGTACTCGTTTTTAATACGATTATTATTTGTAGATTTTAAATTTAGTCTCCCTAATGGATCATACCCAAATACGGATTCTTTATCATTATAATCCTTTATTTTTTCTAACCGATTGAATTTATCAAAGTCATAATCCCATACACGATGACCATGTATCATATTATCTAAGTTTCCTCTTTCATCTCTATTTATGATTCTCGTGGCAACATCACGAGAAGATTTAACAAGACTTATTTTTCCATAATCAGAATATGAAATTACGTTCACAGCTTCTCTCCACGGATCCTGACTATTTTCATTGTTATGTCCATATGTTTCGATTTTATCAACTAATATTCTATTATTAAAATTACCATATGTTGTTCTTGTCGCCCCACCATATCCTACATTAATAGCTGATCGTAAAGGAATCCCAATCATGAAATTATCTTTCAAAAGAGCGTTTTCATTAGTTGGTGAATTGGCAAAAATAAAACTTTCAGTCTTTTCAATTGTCGCCCCATTAAAATGGTTAATTTGAAATGGTTGAGTATTATTCGGATTATAAAAATATTCTTTCTTTTCAGTGACAACTCCCCCATCATAAGTATATTCAGTTGTGTTTGTAGACATTCTTATATCACCTGATAGATAATAGTAGGAAGCATTGGATCGGTCTATTATCTCTTCGTAGAATGATGACACATCTCTATTATTAGTACTCTTTATACCATATATTTTTTTGGCACAAACCATTTCATACTCTGGGTCTTCAGTAAGCACAACTTTTTTGTCACTGTCATATACCGTCTTTAATTCTAGAAGTCCTTTTTTCCATTCTACATTAGGCAACGGGGGAAATGGATGAAAATCTTGATATGTCCTGCAAAAAGAATTGTAGACGTGAGGAGTCTTATAAAAGTCTTCATTATAACATTCATCAGAGGATGCATCAAATTCGAAATCTGGCAGAATAGTTTTACCTAAAATTAAATTTTCATCAAAGGAGAACACAAAAACTGTTTTTCCGAAAGCTTCTTCTTTACCTTCTGTACCTAATTTTTCTGTTACTTTAGTGTAACCAATATCAAAGCCTCCAATACTTGCATTTACAGGTGAAGAGTGCAAGGTAGTGTTATGAAGAATATCTGCTGGGGCTTCATTTACATCACCATCACATGATTGGATTGTGAAGCAATTGCCCTTTCTACTGGAGCTTGCAAATTGCGGTAAATCACTTATATAACCACTTGAAGATGTTGTTCCTCCAAACCCTAATAGAGAATAATCATAGGTCTTAATCAAACCTTTAGAATCAGTAATTTTACTTAATCTTATTCCTCCGACAACTGTTCCATCCTCATAAACTGGATTTCCTACAATGTTAGGCTCATAATCAAATTGATTTATAGCACCAGTTGGAAACTCCACTTCTTCCAATATGCCCGCTTTTGTATAATCAATACGAGGTTCTCTACTACCATAGGTCACATATGGCTCAATATCTACTTCCACCATAGAAGCAGAAAATGGTTTTCTATCAAGAATAGAATATACAGATCTAAATAATTCTGTGTCACTGTAACTTTGAGGACTTGGAGCAAAATAAGCAAAAGTTTTACCTATTAGCGATTGTTCCTCACCCATTTTCTCTACTCCATTATAGTACCCCCAATAATCTTGTTTTGGAGAATGTCGTGGAGGCAGTGGTGTATCATTATAGGTAAATATATACGGAGGCATTGCTTCAGATGCACCATCAGTGCCCCAACCCGTAATGGTGACAGCATCTAATCGCAATCTACTACTATGAGCATCTTGATACAGTTCTGGATCAGTACAATTTGTATATAATTTGTTAAAGTAGGATTGAGAAAAAGTAATCGCTTTAGATTTTAATCCTCCACTAGGATAGTGTTGAATTTCGGAAAGACGCTGAACTTTTAAAAGGTCTCCCATGTTAGCAACTACATCACTGGGGTAGTATAAATCCTCTCGATCATCTTCATATAACAAATCAATATTACCACCATTTGCATAGCTCCCACCTTTTTTCCATTCTATTTTATTTAGTTGTTTCCCAAATGTATATTCTACAGTACTATTTCTTGATTCTGAGATAAGGGCCTCTTCAGATTCTCCAGTATCTGGATCAGGATCTGTACATGAGTATGATTGGGTCTGACTATAATTACTATGATTGATAAGGAAAGTGTCATCATACGTTAATCTTATTTCATCATATCCTTCTGCTTCGGTGGCTGTTGGTGTTTCTACTCTCGTCAATTTCCAATTGGTGTAGGCAGCATTTTTATGCTCCATTTCTACCCTATATGGATTTTTAAGGGGAGGAGAGCATTCGCATACTGGAGAAACCATTCCATTGTTATTATTAATTAATTGAAGCTCAGAATTACTAAAGCTGATTTCCTTTGCATCAAAATAGTACTTCACTCCATCGGGAGTAGTTACCTTAAATTCTGTGATCGCTCCTTTGTAATTAGAAGAATAATCAAAGTCATGTTCGGCACTTGGCTGGATCTCATGTTCTTGATCAAGTGTATACTCGATCTTTATATCTTGATGAGAGAATACTTTGGCTTCTCCATTTTTATCAAATACAAATCTTCCTGAATAGCCATTAAAGTTAAAAGCAAAATCATCTGGCTCAGTATCATTGATATCATAGGTAGGCCTTAATACATCGTAAGTCAAATAAAGTCCAGCGTTGTCTACATCGACAGTTATATCAGTTGTTCCATCTACTTCTGAATTGAGCAATTCGATAAGGAGGTTAAAGTAGTCTCCTCCTATAAAAACTCGCTCTTCATTTGAATAATTTTCTTTTTTTGCTAGTTCATCAATAGTTTCACCATTGTATAAATATCCAATGTTCTCCTCGTTTATTAAAATATATTTGTAAGTCCCATCATTATTTTCTTCCTCACAAATTGTACAATTTATATCTGATCCATCTGAAGGACAGCCAAAACAATTATAACAATTTAGATATCGCATGCATTGCCTTAAATCAGTATGATATTTAAAGGCATCATCTGGTCTATCTTTCACTACTCTAGATATAGCACCTCCCATATTAACTTGCCATTCAGCTCCTACTTGAGAAGCTATACTGTTCACTTTGATACCACTTGATTGATAACTCAATGAGCCAGCCAAACTTAGGTTATCAGAGGTTGCTGACGGGAGTGGAATTGTTAGTCCTACATTGCCTCTAAACAAATTGTTTTGTGCTGGATTGTACTTGAATACATCACTTACTTCAGGACTATTTGGTATTTGCTGATCTATTAACTCTTGCCCTGATTGGGCATAAATAATGTTCGCTAGGAATAATATAATTCCGATTAATTTATATTGCAGATTCATAATTTACTGTGTTATTGGTTTATTTAATGATGACTATCTTTTCAGAAGAGAGAAGCAAATGGTCTGATTTTATTTGGATAATATATATACCACTATCTATATTGGACAAGTTGATTTTGTAAATGCCATCTTCTCGTCTAGGCATAATATCTTCTTTGATTAGGGCTCCATAACTATTATAAATACGGGTTTCTAATATGTCATAGCTATCACCCGTTATCTTTAAAGTGGTTATCGATGATGTGGGGTTAGGGTATATTTGCACATCCAAAATGTCTTTGGCAATTCTATTTTCATCTATGTCTTGACGAAGCTGACTGCTTTGGGAATCTGATTTTTTATCATTTACATTTATCAGAGAATTTCCATCCAAGCCATTATCATAAGATAAAGTAGTAGTACATCCATCAGGACAGGTAATTGTGACAGAATAGGATTGACCATCTTGAACAGGAATCATTGCGGCTGTAGATCCTGTAGACCATAAAAAAGAAGCTCCAGTACATGCATTGGCCACATAGATAGATGGCTCTCCATTTGTATCACTGCAGTTATCTTCTAGAAAAGGAATAATATCATAGCCGTTACTAGAAGTAGCACTCCAATCCAGTGTTTCATAAAAGTAGGCAGTGTTGAAAACAACATCGGTTTGTTCTATCCAAAATGGAGCATTAACTCCTTTACATGATCCAGGTCCATTATTTTCCTGGGCTGTTCCTTCGTAACCAAATGCATTTAACCAGTCGTTTATATCACTAACTAGACTTGAAAAGGGAGGCAGATCTCCACAATCTTCATCTGTCCCATCAGGTTGGCAGCCTATGCCGTCACAATATGGAAAGTTAAAATAATCGACATATGAAGCTAAGTCAATCGTTGTTCCATTGATTTCAACATAAATATTAAACAATGAATCTGTACAGTCATTCACAAAACAATAATCACAAATCTCTATGTCTTCTTCTGTGTATTCAATTGTTGCATGCGGACTACAACAGGCTTCATACATCTCAGTTACACTTACTGGCTCACATTCATCATTGCAAATAATGGAAAATTGGTAACACCCTTCTCCCTCTGGCTGAATCTCCATAGATCCAGTACCTAGAATAGGATTACTCGATTGATTAATAATTTCAAAATCGGTTGCACTAGAAAAACTAGAGCTTGAACAATCCGTTAAATCCCCTGTCGCCGCTGCATATGACCATGCAAATTCTTGCATTTCAAAGCATCCTGTCCAGTTTACTATGATTGTACAATCATCAGAAGGTGTAAACCAGACCATAAGATTACATTCTACACATTCTATACTTATCGTTGCTTCTTCTATTTCACAATCCTTTGATTCTACAACTTTCTTATATGTTCCATTAAGATTTGGTGAGATGTTATTTCCTGTATACTGAGGTTGATAAGTCCATGATCCATCTTCTTCTTGGATATACCATTTGATGTCTAATATTAATCTACACCCATCATTTGTAGATTCAATAATACAATCTTCACTTATATCCAGTTGTATTTCACAACAATCTACCGTACAATTGGTAGTGTATGGTTCAGAATAGTACATCTCATTGGTACATCCGCACCCATCAACTACGAACCTGAATGTTCCGTCTTCTTCAACTTCAAAAGTATTTCCAGTTGCTCCTGTAATATCTACCCATACCCCATTTGTTTGCATTTGCCATTGTAATATGGGAGCCTCACAGCTATCGACTATGGCCTCTAATGTGCAACCTTCCAAAGCTAGATAGAGGTCTATCTCACAAGGGTCGTCGCAATCTGAACACACTGGCTTACACTCTATATAAATACCATCAGAAGTTTCATCACAATCAACTGATGTGTAGGTAATTCGATATGATCCATTGCCATGTTCTACAGGGTCATATGGGAACACAGGATTGTTTACAATTACCCAAATGTCAAAATCCTTTAGGTAGTATTCAAATATTTGTTCATATCCTTCACACCCGTTTTCTTCAAGTGAAATGATGCATTCGTTTTGAGTTAAATTTACATCACATCCGCATTCTTCCCCACAATACATCTCAATTGAAGGAGAGCTTACATCTTCCTCACAGCTAGAACATCCATTGATGATTACATAATATAATCCATTTTGATCCGCTTCAACGGAAGACGATGTTGCGCCACTAATTTCAAACGATCCATCATCGGTTTGCACATACCATTGAAATTGTGCATTTGTGCAACCAGTCAAAGTTACTGAAGCAATGCAACCCTCTGAAGATATTTGAATATCAAAATCACAAGGGTCTACAAAACAATCTGGGTAATAAAGATTAGATGCATATTCACAACCATTTTCACATTCTATGGTCAGCTGATATAAACCTACTGAAGTAACAATGTAATCTTCTATTTGAGGGCCATCCCCCGATTCCAAATGAAATAATTGTCCATCGATCACTTTCGACCATGTCCATTTCTTGACTGCATCACAAGATGAAGGTAATTCTGTAACTGTTATTGTCTTACAGTCGAGTTTGTCAATTACTAGAGGCCCTTGACATGGAGAAGTTATACAATCTCTAATATCTAACTCCAATACAGCAAGATCAATTCCATAGGTATTTGGGAGGTTTAGCCAATTTTCAGAAAATAGAATGTAAGCTAGAATGTCACAGAGATCACAATTCTCATAGCCTAATCCTCTAGCAATTGTTTGACTATTCCCTGTCAGCACATAATCTTTTTCTTTTAGATCGGCTGGTAGGACAATAGCTTCACTTTCTAACTCGGTTAATCCATAAGCTAGTATATCAAGGGATGAGCCGAGAAGTACATTTTTGCCATCTCCAGAAGTCATCTTGCCACTATATACGGTCAAACCCCATTTGCTTGTATTGATAAAATTCCCTACATAGTCCTTACTTAGACTTATTGAAAACTCATCAATTATTGATTTATTATCTAATAATATATCTAAGCCATCATCGTACAATTGTAACCGAAGTGCGGAGCCTCTCAGAATTGGTACTGCCCCGATGTAGGTAATGTTTATATAGTCAAAAGTATTAGCGTAAGTAATCCAATCCCTATTATCCGATATTCCATTGGTGATACCAAAAGAGAAGTTAGTAGGAATATCTTTTGCCGTGATGAGGATCAATTCATCTGATTCTCTATTATCAATGTCAGAATCTATACCTACAAAAAATAGATCATAGGTAATACTTGGCGTTTGAAAAGCAAATGAGTTTTGATAATGGCATAAGAGTACCATGGTTGCTAGAAGCAACTTGTATAAGTTTTTCATAGAAATGAATGTATTAGCGAACCCTTACATGGAGGATCCATTGTTTATAAATTGGTATATCCATTATATTTAAAATGAACTGTAATCTGGCAAATATGTAATTGATACAGGTTACTGGAACCGATTGTTTTAGTAATTGTTAATTAAGGGTGTTTATAATTCATAAATTTGTGTTTTTAGTGTGTAATTAATTATTTATCTTATAAAAAATATACTTAAATAGTGGGGTACTATTTATTTAGTGCTATTCATTTTATGAATGTTTTCGCAATCGGTTTTGGTTCTTGTATTAATTAGCTTCGTTTTCACTTAACTACAGCTAATACATATAAAATTTTACAACAATCAAAATAATAAGTGTAAAAAAATAAAGATAACTTTACCTAAATTTTAGACAACCTGTATATTAAAAACCGAAAAACAAATTAGCTTACCTTCTATTTCTTAATCAAGTAATTAATCCTTAGCTATATATATATATACTGTTAAAACAATTATTGATGTTTTCTCAATACGTATTATATTATAAAAATTATTATTTCTTGTTTAGGCAAAAGACAATATTGTCAATTTTTAATTTAAAACCCTCCCCACAGGATACCTCATA
This sequence comes from Halioglobus sp., assembly GCA_047628935.1. Taxonomy (GTDB): domain Bacteria; phylum Bacteroidota; class Bacteroidia; order Chitinophagales; family Saprospiraceae; genus CAJXUU01. Next base: position 9,643 of record JBLHWH010000219.1, read on the forward strand.
AAAGTGGGTTCATAATGAGGAGACCTCTCGTATACAAAATTCAACTGAGCATAAGCACTCTTTGCAAATTCTGGATCTGATGCTTTTTTCTCTTCAAGTGCTCTTCTTACATCAGGATTTTCTTTGAGAAACTCAGCAGCTAGATCTTCAAATACATATGGAGAAAAATGTTCTTTTTGCATCAATATTCCATCAAAGAAATTCCATGCGAACCAGGAGTCAGGACCTTGCGGTTCTAAAGTCTGTA
>JBLHWH010000220.1:0-9842 GCA_047628935.1 Halioglobus sp.
CGAGATTACATCAATCCCTTTATTATATCTTCTTCCGTGACACCTTCCGCTTCGGCTTTATAGTTTACTACCACTCTATGTCTGAGTACGTAGTTGGCTATAGCTTTTACATCTTCGATATCAGGAGAATATTTGCCTGAGATAGCGGCATGTGCTTTTGCACCCAATACAAGATACTGAGATGCTCTTGGGCCTGCTCCCCAATTTATGTATTTATTTACAGCGTCGGTCGCCATTGCTGTGTTTGGTCTTGTTTTACTTGCTAGTGATACTGCATATTCTAGTACATTATCTGCAATAGGAATTTTTCTGATCAGCTCTTGAAAGTACAATATCTGATCACCTGTCAATATTGTATTGAGCGTCACCTTCTTATTTGAAGTGGTACTTTTCACAACAGCTACTTCCTGCTCATATGTAGGATAATCCAACGGTATATTGAACATAAATCTATCCAACTGTGCTTCTGGAAGCGGGTAAGTTCCTTCTTGCTCGATTGGATTTTGTGTAGCCAATACGAAGAATGGTTTATCCAAGATGTGTCTTACACCACTTACAGTTACTGATCTTTCTTGCATTGCCTCAAGAAGTGCAGCTTGTGTCTTAGGAGGTGTACGGTTAATCTCATCCGCCAATACAATATTAGAGAATAATGGCCCTTTGTTGAATTTGAATGACCTACTCTCGTCCAATATCTCAGCTCCTAAAATATCAGATGGCATCAAATCAGGAGTAAATTGAATTCTTTTAAAATCTAAATCCAAGACTTCTGCAATCGTACTTACAAGAAGCGTCTTCGCTAATCCTGGTACACCGACAAGTAAACTGTGGCCGTTACTAAAAAGAGAAAGAATAACAGTCTTCACTACATCATCCTGTCCCACTATTACTTTAGCTATTTCAGCTTTTAACTCTTTATACGCTTTTGCTAAAGCATCAACCGCCTCTACTTCTGATTTATATTGCATTCTTGCTTATTAATATTATTGAAAATAAGATCATCTAGTTCTTACTATCCTTAAAAAGTGTGTAAAAATATAAAATAACAGATATCAAACGAGATATTAAGTAACTATGTTTTCGTGTAACAATAGTTTAACCTATTAATATCAGCGATTCTTCATCTATTTGTCTATCCTTTTAAGCATAATTACGAGTTCATCTATTATTCTAATATATTCGTCATGTGAACACTTAGCCAAAATTTTAAATAGTTGATATTTGAATTAATCATTTAACTAGGAATAAAACTCATAATAAAACATACGATCAAAATGAAACATATATTTTCAATTATTTTATTTTCTTGCTTTATCTTTTCTTCTTGCTCAACTTCTATTCTGGAACCTACTATTGAAAAAATAGAAGATGTGGATATTATAGAAATGTCCAAAAGCAAACTAGAACTGAATGCTTTTATGATCTTAAAAAATCCAAATGGGTTTTCGCTTGATCTTGCAAAGGCCAATATGAAAGCATATGTAGATGACATTGAGCTGGCTACAATTGATCAGACATTCGATGCATCTATGCCCGCAAATGAAAATTTCAAAATGCCAATCACTATCAAAATGGATCTAGATAAATTATACAGGGAGAACCCAATCGCAGCGATTGGAAAAGGCATACAAATCATGTCTGATAAAAAGCTATTGGTAAAATTCATAGGAACGATTGATGTGGGTAAGGGCATGGCAAAAATATCTGTTCCCATTGACCAAGAAGAAATGGTCGCATTCTAATTGAATATCTAAATCATAACTTTGATTGAAATAATAAAGCCTGGATTATATAGTTCATTACAAGATAAAGGTAGGTATAATTGTAGTCATTTAGGTGTATCTAGTTCAGGTGCGATGGATTCTATTTCTGCGGCTGATGCTAATAGAATGCTGGGTAACGACCCAAAAGCCAGTGTAATAGAATGCACGATTATTGGTCCAGAAATTAAATTTTATAAATCTACAGCTATTGCTATTGCTGGCGCAGTGATTCAGCCATTTATCAATGGAGTTCCTTCTTTCATTAATAAAGTATTGAAGATAGAATCTGGAGATATTGTCTCATTTGGCAAGATTGTAAAAGGTACGCGATTCTATATTGCTGTTCGTGGAGGTTTTTTTGGAACTAAAGTGTTAGGTAGTCAATCCACCTGTATTACAAGTTCAATATTGAATTTGCTAAAAAAAGGAGATCACATTGAATTTGCTGCGTATGATGGATATTTCGAACAGCCTCCATTATTTCTTCGTAATGTAGGAAATAAAAAAATAAGTGTCCAAAAAGGACCAGAATATGACCTGATAGAAAAAACAAATTCTAATCTTGAAGAGATATTTCATTCTGCATTCGTCATAAGACAAGAAAATAATCGTATGGCATATCGAGTCAGTCATGATCTTAATCTCAGCCATGATAAAAGTATAATTTCTTCTGGCACCATTCCGGGATCTGTTCAGCTTACACCAGCTGGCGACCTGATTTTTCTAATGAGAGATGCGCAGACTACTGGCGGGTATCCAAGAGTATTGCAGATGACGGAAGTTGGCATTTGTGATTTGTCACAGATGAAAGCAGGAGAAGAATTTCAATTGATAATGAATAATTGACAATTTGTTTAGTAATGTCTATTCGTAATTCTACATTCTACATTCCTTCTAGTTTCCTAGTCTTTTATTCGTATTTTTGCGGTTCGAAAAAGTAGGAGGAGAAAATGATTGATAAGTTACAAGCCATAAAAGAACGATACCATTACTTGTTAGAGCGCATGTCTGATCCAAGCGTAAGCTCTAATCAGAAGGAATTCATTAAGATAAGTAAGGAGTATAAAAGCCTCGAACCTGTTGTCCATAAAGGGGATGAATACCAAAACATAATGGCTAATATCGACAATGCCAAAGTACTCCAGAAGGATACTGATCCTGAGATGAAAGAGATGGCTAACATGGAGCTTGACGAATTGATCCCACAAAGAGATACACTACTCGAAGAAATAAAAGTCCTCTTGATTCCAAAAGATCCTGAAGATAGCATGGATGTGATTTTCGAGATTCGATCAGGGGCAGGAGGTGATGAAGCCAGTATTTTTGTTGGTGATCTACTAAAAATGTACTCCAAATACTTCGAAAATCAAGGATGGAAAGTAGAAGTAATAGATGAAAGTGAAAACGCTGTAGGAGGATTCAACAAGATTATATTAGAAGTCTCAGGACAAGACGTTTACGGGAAACTAAAATTTGAATCCGGAGCACATCGTGTACAGCGAGTACCTAAAACAGAAAGTCAAGGTAGAGTGCACACCTCAGCTGCTACAGTAGCTGTAATACCTCAATATGAGGAAGAAGATATCGACATCAACAAAGCGGATCTTAGAACGGATACATTCCGTGCAAGTGGAGCTGGAGGTCAACACGTGAATAAAACAGAATCAGGAGTTAGATTCACCCATATTCCTACTGGAATAGCTGCCGAAAGTACAGAAAGTAGATCTCAGATCAAAAACAGAGGTATAGCGATGCAACGTCTCTACCAAAAAATCAAAGAAGTAACACAAGCAAAGATCCATCAAGAGCAAAAAAATCAGCGGCAATCACTCGTTGGTTCAGGAGATAGATCTGATAAAATAAGAACTTACAACTATCCGCAGAATAGATTAACAGATCATAGAATTAATCTTACACTTTATAGCTTGGATAAGGTAGTGCAAGGCCAGATTGAGGAGATTATTGATGCACTGGTAGTGTTTGAAAATGCTGAGAAAATGAAATTGGGAAGTTAAAATATTCGACTGCTCGACTGTTAAACATTAGACCGCTGCGCTTTTAGATTTTTTGATGGTCGACCGCTGCGATTTTAGATTTTTAGACTGTAGATCGCTACGCTTTTAGAGTTCTGGAGCCCTTCAAAATATATTTAAAATTCAACATTCAACATTCGAAATTCCCTTAATAACCTTCTCTGTCCACAACTCTCTTTCTTCAATCATGGGATAATGTCCGCATTTTTCAATAATTGTCAATGTAGATTCAGGAATTATCTGATCAAGCTTGCGCGCCATCCCAACTACGGCCACAGGATCATTTGCTGCCCAAAGAATATGAAATGGCAGGTGCGATTCTTTTAGTGCGCCAATCCATCTATCATAATTATCATATCGTTGATTGATATATCTAGTGATTTTGGGGAGTACTTTTTTACCACCATCCGCAATCAATAATTCCCAATGGATATGCATTGCTTTTTGATTATATTTAGATTTATCAAACCAAATACTCCGCATGTTACGATGGAATGTTTCCGCAGAGCTTAATTGTGCTACAATAGGACCAAAAACTTTACTTTTCAGCAATCGTTGGATAATTCTTAATTCTGCCATACCGATCAACATTGACCCATTGCATAGCGTGACTGATTTTAGATTGATATCTAGATGTGATTCAATATTTCTAGCTATGATTTCTGTAGCGACGCTAGTTCCATAGTCATGAGCTACTAAATGCACATTTTTAATGCCTAATAATTTATAAAGTGCCAAAGTAATATCTGCTTGACCCTTCAACAAGTAATTATGATTGCTAGGCTTGGCAGATCTTCCATATCCCAAATGATCATGAGCAATTACAGTATATTCTTCAGGGATCAACTTCATCACCTCGATATACTCTTGGGCGCTAGTCGGATAACCATGCAGGAAACATATTACAGAGTCACCTCTTTCTTTTCGAAAGTGGTAGTTGATTGTATGCCCTTGAACATTTATTTTTTGATTTGTTTTCATAATTATAATTTACATCGCTGCGCTCTTTTGGACCGCTACGCTTTTAGACTATTCGAAGTTCGACTGTTCTACCGCTGCGCTTATTGACATTTTAACATTTTAACATTTTAACATTTGACAATTAGCGATCAGCTCACATTCGTATTCAAAAAAAACGATAGATTATCACCTATCAAGAAACGAAAATTGATTACTTTAGTCTCATTATTCGATTCTGGAAAATTAAATCTAAGCACTTATGGCACAATATACACTCAAGGTCAATGGAAAATCCCAATCGGTGGATGTAGATTCCGATACTCCATTATTATGGGTATTGCGAGACAGCCTCGATCTAGTAGGCACTAAATTTGGGTGTGGTATCGCCCAATGTGGAGCGTGTACTGTGCATGTAGATGGTGTGGCAATGAGATCGTGCTCTGTGCCTGTATCAAAAGTAAGCGGTACGGTAACAACTATCGAAGGCCTATCCGAAAACGGAACACATCCCGTACAAAAAGCTTGGAAGAAACATGACGTACCTCAATGTGGATATTGTCAAGCTGGTCAGATGATGACTGCCGCAGCTTTTCTAAAAGAGAATAAAAACCCTAGCGAGAAAGAAATCTGCTCAGCAATGAATGGTAACATCTGTCGATGCGGAACTTACCCTAGAATCAACCAAGCAGTAAAAACAGCGTCAAAACTCTAAGTCATGGAAAATAAAAAAACACTAGATAGACGAACATTTTTCAAGATCAGTGGAGCTGCGGGTGGTGGTATGATCTTAGGTTTTTCATGGCTAGCGCAAGGCTGTAAACAACCAGAAGAAATAGCTAAAGTACTTGAAATGCCATCAGAATGGTACGATATCAATGCATATCTAAAAATTGGAAATAATGGTGTCGTGACCATATTTTCTCAAAACCCTGAAATCGGTCAGAACGTAAAAACTTCTATGCCCATGATCGTTGCTGAAGAGCTCGATGTAGATTGGGAAAATGTAATCGTAGAGCAGGCAGGATTGAATACTGATAAATTCCCAAGGCAAGTAGCTGGAGGAAGTCAATCGATCCGCCAAGGATGGAAAGCCCTCAGAGATGCAGGTGCGACTGCTCGTCAAATGTTGATCAATGCGGCTGCAAAACAATGGGAGATAGAGGCATCAGAAGTAACTGCTATCAATGGAATACTAAAGGGGCCTGCAGGTCAAGAACTAAGTTATGGAGACGTAGCGTCTGCAGCTGCAACAATGGAAATCCCAGAAAATGTACCTCACAAGAAGATCACAGACTTCAAAATTATCGGAAGTGATAAAAAGAATGTAGATATCCAAGACATAGTTACTGGCAAACCACTATTTGGAATAGATACCAAAAGAGAGGGCATGCAATATGCCGTGGTGTTGAGGCCACCTGCATTTGGTCAGAAGTTGGTATCATTTGATGATGTAGAAGCTAGAAAGGTATCAGGTGTAAACGATGTAATAAAGTTTGGAGATAAAATAGCGGTTCTTGCTGATGCTACATGGCCAGCCATGAAAGCTAAAAAAATGATCAAGGCAGAATGGGCAACAGATACACCGCTCGAAAGCACCTCTGATCATGATAAAAACTTAATTGCAAAACTGGATACTGACAAGACAGAGCCATTCCGAAATGATGGAGATGTGGACAAAGCATTCAGTGAAGCGGATGAAATCATTTCGAAAGTGTACGAGTCTCCTTTTCTACCTCACAATTGTATGGAACCTATGAATTTCTTCGCTGATGTAAGAGAAGATAAAGTAGAAATGCATGGTCCTATCCAAACACCAGCTTGGGGAAGAAGTAGAGCCGCTAAAATTATAAATAGAGAAGAAAAAGATATCGATGTAACTATGTCAAGAATGGGCGGTGGATTCGGTCGTAGATTGTATGGTGATTTTTCTGATGAAGCAGCTGAAATATCATCAATAGCGAAAAAGCCTGTCCAACTGATCTTCACAAGAGAGGATGATATGGCGGCAGGAACTTACCGACAAGCAATCAAATACAAAATAGAAGCATCTCTAAAAGACAATAAAATAACAGGCTACAAACTATCGGAAGCAGCCGTAAATAGCAACATGTATGGACTGATTCCAAATTTCTTCCCAGCAGGAGCGATTCCGAATCTAAGAGTGGCGGGGAACAAACAAGAATCAAATATTACTACCGGAGCATGGAGAGCACCATATACTAACTTCCTTGCATTTGCTGAGCAGAGCTTCTTTGACGAAGTAGCTGAGAAACTAGGTAAAGATGAAGTCGAACTCAGAATGGAACTGCTAGAAGTAGCCAAAGCAGTAGCCGAAACCGATGAAAAAATAGAATACTCCCCAACGAGAATGCAAGAATGCATCAAACTAGCTACGGAGAAATCGGGATGGGGCAAAAAGTCTCAAGGCACCTACCAAGGTATAAGTGCTTACTATTCTCACAATACGCATGTAGCAGAAATAGCTGATGTAGTGATGGAGAATGGGAAAGCAGTAGTAAAGAAAGTGACTTGCGCTGTTGATTGCGGAATAGTAATCAATCCAGATGCTGCCTCTAATATGGTAGCTGGCGGTGTAATAGACGGTATCGGACACGCCATGTACGGAGATTTTTCTTTCGAAAATGGTATTCCATCAGCGACTAACTTTGATAAGTATAGATTGATTAGGAATATAGAAACACCAGAAGTGGATGTATACTTCGTGCCGAGTACTGAAGATCCAACAGGATTAGGAGAGCCAACACTTCCTCCTGCAGGCGGCGCTATTGCCAATGCTATATATAAAGCTACTGGAAAACGAATGTATAAACAGCCGTTTGTGAAGGAAATGAATGTGCTTGGGTAATTTGAACTGAACCGTGATCATTGAGCTAAAGTACAACGAAGGTAGGTGAGCACATGAAAGAACACTATGTATTTAATGAATACTGAACTATTTTTGGTGAATAGATAATTCTATTACATCCTCATAATAGACGTGTTTACCGAAGCCTTTCTTTTCCTTGATGAAAAGAAACAAAACGAGTGCTTGCTTCACAAGCCATCTTTAATACCACTTTTATAGCAAGGCTTGATTCTTCTTTTTACGTACCTTAATTGTAGCTCAAAAAAAATAGTTCGCAAAAATCAAAACTATACCGTGATCATTGAACTGAAGTGCAACGAAAATCGGTGAGCACATTTCCTCCGTTCAGCTCACCGATCGCAAGCGCTCAATGATCTTTGTGCTTAAGACCATGAAACAGAAATCTAAAAAATACGCAATCTTAATCCTAGCAGCCGGCACCTCCAGTCGACTAGGAAGGCCAAAGCAATTGGTGAAATTTAGAAATGGAAATTTGCTTTCACATACCATTGATGCAACATCACAGATTGAGAATGCGTATACACATATTATCCTTGGAGCATATGCGGATGAAATATCAAATACAATAAATACTACTCTTCCAATACATATCAATCCTAATTGGGAAAGAGGAATGGGAAATTCTATTGCTTTTGGTGTTGACAAGGTTCGTGATCTTGGATACGATGCTGTAATACTTACGGTTTGTGATCAACCGTATTTGGAGGCATCTCATTTTGAGCAACTAATTGAGCTGTATGAAGGTGATTCGGTGGCTGATATTATTCTTTCCAATTATGAAGTTGGTTGTGGTCCTCCTTCACTATTTTCGAAAATATATTTTGATCAACTAGGAATTCTAGATGGGGAAGATGGAGCAAAATCGATTGTGAAATCAGGTAAGAAAATATTACTACAAGTTGATTTTAACAAGGGACATATTGACATTGATACTAAAGAAGATCTAACATCGCTTACGGAATGAAAATTTATTATCCCACCTATTTTTATTAAGATGCATTGAGTTACTTTAAACCAATACTATGAAAAACATAATTACTTTATTGCTCCTCACTTTTTCTAGTCTCATATATTCTCAATCTCTAGAAAACACAGAATGGGAAGTCTATTTTGATGGTTATTATGAATTAAATTTTTCTTTTAGTCCTGATACCTTTTATTTATCTGAAGAAGGTCAACTAACTCCTTTCTCAATCTACACTGAGAACTCTGACACGTTCAACATTCAAGATTTAGAATTTGCAGATGGTTGTTTTGATGAAGTTGGAGATGTCTGGGGTACATATCTTTTTAAGATTGAAAATGACACTTTATCTTTTGAGCTTTTAGCAGATGAATGCGAACAAAGAGTTGAAGCTCTGGTTATAAGCGGGTATATTTGTAAGAGCAGTAGATACATATATTGATGATATAGATGTTTTCAATGAAGTAACCCTCTTTCCAAACCCACTTTTAGATGGTATCCTTAATATTCAATCTAAGGAGAAATTAGATCTGATCAATATTTATCATGCCTCTGGTCAGCTTTTAATCTCAAGTGCGCATACAACAACTATTAATTTATCAAGGTTTTCTTTACATCTATTTTTCGTCGAATTAAGAAAAGGGAATGAGCGTACGATTAGGAAAATAGTGGCTAAATCTTTTTTTGAGGTGCTAGAGTTACCTTTGGAAGAAAAAAGATACCTAGAAAGATGGCAAAGAGAAATGAAAATAAGAATGAGGAAGAAGAAATACTATACCGTACATTATTAAGTTTATAAGTTCCGTCAAGTTACTTGGCTTACTTTAAATTAAAGGATGTAAGAAATAAACCAGATTGCTGGGAGCTAGTACTAGAAGAGCGAAAGGAATTAATTCCAGATCAGTTGAATGGATAAGAAACGATACTTGATGGATTTTATAATGAATTGAACGTACTGTAACATTCATTATCAACAAAGAAGATTTTTTTGATAATCCGCCGTCGTCGCTGGAAGCCGAAGGGCGGAGGGAATCACTACAGTAATCATTACAGTAATCATTATGAGCTTCATGCCAACGGGGCTAAAATAACTCAAGAATTTGTGGATTTTTTAAAAGGAGTCGATTGAGCGACTTCCTACCCACATAGCCACGTTGCTGGATTTTGGCATTTGATACCAAAGACACTCAGTCATTGGTATCAAAACGGCATTAGTCACTATAAACAAGATACAA
>JBLHWH010000221.1:0-9739 GCA_047628935.1 Halioglobus sp.
TAAATGATTGCAAATAGTTTATTGATATGATCTGGTGGAATTTATAATGTCACCCTTTCAGGGTTTTGTATTCGTTTTAAATAAATACAATGGGTTGAAACCCATCGCTGTAGTAATTTCACTCTTTAAGGGCTTTGTGTTGTTCGAGCATGAGAGAATGTTATTTTAAGATAGTAGCCAGCAACCCATCGCTCTTGTAGTTTTACTTTTTCTGGCTTTGAATTTTCTAGCATAAAAAAATGTGTTAGGATAGAAAGAATTGGAAGAGGTTACACCTAAAAGCTCTGAAGGAGCGACATTTTTATAGCAATGGGTTTTAACCCATTGAAAAGGAAATGCAATATAGTTTTGAACTCTGAAGGGGTGACATTATAATTGTTCACTGGTTTTTTAAAATAGTAGGTTGTATTACGCGTCAATCTTTTTTCAGTACTAAAATATACCTTCTGGTTGGTTTGTTGTGTTGGTATATTTACTAAAAATACAACTGCTCCACCCCTGTTGTATACTTGCTATTCTTAGTCTGTCGAAAAGGAAGATAATCAGTAATGTATCGAGCTAATTCAGCTTTATCAGCATCATACTTTAGCTCCACTATATTCGGGTACTTAGTCATTGGTAAAGCTTCCATTTTGGCAAACGGTATTTTAAATGCTTGCTCGGAGTCGATAGTTATCCTAAAGTAACCATCCTGAGATATATAATATGACCTATGATAAGAGTTGTGAAGAACAGGAATCAAATTAGATTTTAGCAACCCATTTTCTTTTAGAGACTTGACCATCGATTCGTTGTCCCTCATTATTGATCCATCCATCGCAGTAGAATCTTTCCATCCTAGCTCAGCATCTTTTTGTTTGATTTCTAGGACTGATTTTTTGATTGGTAACTCTGATGAGCCATACCAACGAAGTCTCATTTTCTGCCTTCTAGGATGTCCTTCTACATTCTGATGAAAACAATGAAATTGCGGAGTATCAAGATAGATATTGTTGACCTGTCTGTCTTCATATGCTTTTGTGAATGACGCTGGGTGCATCAGTATGGAAGCAAGGATAGATTCCTTCTCTAAAATGTCGACTGCGTATTTGATTTCGTATCGCATCATTTTGGTAGGGATATTTCTGATTCATCATCTTTAGTGATGAGTCGTTCTACATTCTCTTCAGTGAAGCTTTTTACATTGATCGTAGCACCTCCGAATTCTGGTTTTTTACGATATGCAGCAAACCCTTGCAGACAATCCTTAAGCTTTACATCAATGACATCCACTTTAGATAGATCTTTGGATGCAATACCTATTTGTGCTCCTGTAATGGTTGTGTTTTTTACGATAAGTGTTGCTTCTTCACCAGCACTTATACCTTTATCGCCTACATTTTCTAGTCGGATATTATCCAATTCGATATAACTGCCAGAATAGTCCAATCCATCATTACCCGTATTAAAAAGATAAGAATTAGTCAGCGTTCCTCGGCAGAAATCACAATCAAATCCATCTGCAAAAGTATTATTGATATTGAGCTCATCTATAGTAAATGCTGCACGAACAATATTGAGCGCATCTTCACAGAGGTTATTAGAAATCGTTACGTTTCTCATATCAACGTCCGATTCGTAGAAGGTGACAGCACCCGTTAGTTGCCATTCATTTTCCTCTAGGGTATTGAGATTTGTAAATGAAGTATAACTGAGCTTGCAAGTTTCTTTTGATTGGATCACTGTGATGCCTTGTGCAGACTTGTCACTAGACGTGAATAGGATAGGGGAGGATGAAGTGCCTAAAGTGGTGAAATCTCCATAAGAGAGTATATATGCTCCTTTTTGGATATCTACCTCACTACCTGGCTCGAATGTCAATTTGTAATTACTAGGAACGATTAACGGTTTTGTCAAAATGTGCCTGCCCGGTTTTATAACTAATTCATTATTTATTACTTGATATTCAGACGCCTGTAAAGGAACTACTAGTTTTTCCAAACTACTGTATTTTATATTCAGTTCTTTATTAGGTTGAGACCATTCTTTGATTTTGGAATAATAAACCTTTTCAGTATTCGGTAACCTGAAGTATACATACTTATCATTTGGTCCAATTGTGATTTTGGAATAAGTAGGAGGGTTTTTTCTTCCATTGCTATTAATAATGCTCCCTTGTTGAATGTCAATATCATCCCAATTATCATACACTCCACTTCCTATAATTTCTAATGGAAGACTATGGTAATTAGAAACATTTATTTCATTCTGAACGCTTGATCTAAATGCTTTTAATGAGATTTCGTTATCGGGGTCTATGTTTTTATGGATTTTATGAGCCCGGCTATAGAGTTCATTAATGTTAAATTTATACGTTGGGTTTGTGGTGTTATTAATAATTCCCTGTAAATCAAGTGCTTCTTTTTGGTGTTGATTTATCAATTTGTCAATGAAGTCAATAGAAGAAAATTCGACTAGTGCTGGGACATAATGTCTATTAAATTCTGGATCTCGATATAAATACTTATACATGTCATCCCATGTATCTTCGCTAGCTCCTGATTTGAACTCACCAAAAAACAGTTTACTGTATAGTCTAAGCTTTCCTACATCTGTAAATCCATCATAGCCAATAGGTTCAAGTTTTCTTGTGATCGGATTATAGTAGAACCTGAGGTTGTGCCAAATGATACCATGATAAGCGCATAATACTTCAGAGATTGCATAATATCTAGCAATTAATTCTATATCAAATACTTCAGAGGGAGGAGCTGATTGATTCTTAAAACTATTCATTAGATCCTGTGCTCTTAGAAATTGTTCTTTAAGTTTCGGAGCTTTTATAGTTTTCGATTCTTTGAAAGGGGCAATTTCAGAATTATAATACACATTGCTAAAAAGGTCTGAATCTGCTGTAGAATTCTTCAGTCGATCTTGCCACATATGATCTTCAGCAAATTTTACGATAACTCCTTCTCTTCTATTTCTATACTCCGCAATTTGTTTTTCGAAATGCTCTTCATAAGCATATAAAACAGGTTCTTGTTCGTTTTGTGAAAGCTTAACAAATCCATACCTAGGGGAAATAATATCTAAATTCTCCAATGCCTTGTGATAAAACCACTCATCTAAGTAAGATCTTGCTTTTGGATCCTGCAATGAAAATGTCTGCATTCTATTCCAAGATTTATTACTTGGCATTTTAACTCTATAAGACCAGTAGTCTCCTTGTAAATGATCGGTCCAGTCACCTTTAAGTCTCAGTTTTACATCATGAGAAAGAGAATCATTTTCAGTTAGTTTCGCTTTTACCCAATCGTTGTCTGAGCTAACAAGGATGCCGTTTCTTAATGCAACAGTCCTTTTGTCATTAATTTTATCTAATGCTTTTTGATCAAGATATAAGTGGACTTCGTCGGTGTTGTTACCAAATTCAGAGCCTATTACAATTGACTTTACTGTTAAATCATCAAAGTAAGCAATTCCCTTTTTACTTGCTCGGTAAGGGAAAATAGTTAAGTTGTTGACGCTTCCATCATTCGGAATTACAATTTCTATTTTTAATAATTCCCAACCATCCTTATCTTTCATTATTGCTTCAGCACTTTGAACGTGAAGCTCTTTATCTGGTGATGGACTAATGGCCAAAGCAAATCTTCCAGACTCTTTAATGTATCTACGTGCGGTAACTATATATTTTTGATTTGGAATTACATTTTCTATTTTTAAACTAAATCCATACTTATGATTCTCATCTAATTTAGAAGAGAATTTTCCTGTATAGCTTTTTTCAGAACTTTGAGTTTTACCGTTGTTGAATTGGACTCCTTGTGTTATGAAATTACCACCTTCGGTATATTCTGCGTCACATACGATTATGTCCTGTGTGGCTAACTTTTTACTTGCCTTGAGGTAATTGTACCCAAAGGACAATCCTGCTAGTAATAATGTAGAAAGAACAACCTTCAATAGGAAGGAGGAGCTAGAATTTTTAGAATTATACTTTTTTGGTTTTTGACCTTTTGCTTTTTTTACAATCATAGTAGCAAGTCTGGTTGCTCTACAAATGATATTACTACTTTTTCATCTTTAGACTTTACATCATTGATGATGTTTTGGAGGATAGAGTGATCGTCCACTGTACAATAGTAGCTGGCATTGATTCCATTTGGTGTGCTGTCTACTCTTTTGATTTCTAAGTATGAAGTATGTGGCTCAATAGCTTGTGTGATTACAGAAATATTATCCAATGAAGTACTTACATTTAGAAATGCTTTATTGGTGACAACTCCCTTGTTTTTTGATAAATATGAATTTAGATATAGTAGTGGTAGAATAAGTGCAAAACTTACGACTGCCAATATAGGCTTATCCGCTCCACCAATCAATCCCAGTCCAATCACTAAGAAAAGCATTGTGAGCTCTTCAGGATCCTTTATTGCTGATCTGAATCTAACAATAGACAATGCTCCTACTAAACCGAGAGACAATGCTATAGAAGACTTTATAACTGTGATAATCAGAAGTGTTCCAATAGCCAATGGAATAAAGTTATTTGAGAATTTCCTTCTGTCCGAAATAGCACGACCATATTTGATATAAAACATTTTTATCAAAATGGCAATAAACGTTACGATAGTAAGATTTAGAATGAAAGACCATACATTAATGGTACTGTTAAAGTCATTCAAATATTTTTCAAATTCCAGCATGGTATTATTAGACTAAATATATGAAGTGCAAAACTAATTAATGTAAACTAAATATGAGTTTTTTATAAATTAATTATATGCATATTAGTAATTATAAAAGGGTAGCTAATCCGCAGGGATTAAGGGGAGTGATTATTTAGGGTATGCAATAAAATAGTAATTCCTTTTCTCGTAAAATTGATTTTTGAATTCATCGAGTGTAAAACTACTCTTGTCATCCAACCAACTCTTCATCAATGAAATATTGTAATTAAGAGAAGTGAATAGAGCGAATACCTTCTCGGGAGATGAATCATAAAACTCAGACGCACCTAGACCATGCTCAAAAATAATGACAGGTTTAGTTCTTTTTATCGTTTCTATTGCACCTTCTAGTACATTGAGCTCCCCACCCTCCACGTCTATTTTTATAAGATCAATAGGCGTTTTTTTATCAAATAGGATGTCAAGCTTCTCAGTTTTTACTTCTATTTGTTCATCTACCTCATTGGGCTTATCGTATGCTCTTTTCTCTAGGCCACTATACGCGGGGTTAGACACAACATGATTGAATACGGAAACACCTGATGTGTTACTCAATGCTACTTCATGAATAGTACAGTTTGTGTTCGCGTATTTAGTAACAAGGGTTTTATACATGCTAGGAATAGGCTCAAAACCAAAATGGTGGCCATCTGGTGCATGATGTACAATAACATCAAGCACTTCACCTTTATGGCATCCTATATCAAGGCAATTGCTATTCTTCTTACACACTCTCTTTATGATAGCATTGGTTTGTGTATCATATGCTTGATTCTTCGTGAAGTCAAACGGGAGTTTCTTTATAAGATTCTTAAGTGTATCGAGCATTTATCTTTCTTCTTTGTGGCGTAAAATTAATATTAATAAACAAAGTGCATCACTTTTGGCCTTTTAGTCCTGAAATATGGGCTTTTATTAAACTAATGCTCATTTTGAAAATCTATCCATTATGATCATACTTTTTATGTTGAGTTGTGCAATAAAATTAATAGTTTTAAAAAAGTAAAATTTATTTTTTGATCTAAATTATTCAAAATCAAGCGAGTAAAAACATTAAGAATGAAATCTGAATTTATTTCTTGAAGAATGCTTGTATTTATAAATAATCGTACTACTTTTGCATCGCATTTAGAAGTTAATGCAAACGAATTGTTTCGATGATTCGAAAAAAAAAAAATAGTTTTTATAACTATGGTCTGGTAGTTCAGTTGGTTAGAATACCTGCCTGTCACGCAGGGGGTCGCGGGTTCGAGTCCCGTCCAGACCGCAAGAAGGGAGTTAAGATATTGCATCTTTTCTCCCTTTTTTTATAAGTGTCTGTAATACTATGCGTTATGATACAATGGGGATTGGTCTTAATGCTTAGGAAGACATAGTAAATCATATTTTTGGTGTACTGCATTTTGTTCCTTTTTTAGAACTTGCTAAAAAATGGATCAAATGAGTATAATTAGATTCTCCTTCAAGTACAATAAGAAGGGAAAACTTAACAAAAGAGGTGAGGCCTTGATACAATTGGTAGCATATAAACCAAAGTCGAAGCGAAACACTAAACACAAATATCTCTCAACAGAGATATACGTTAGACCAGACCAGTGGAATGATATCAAGGCAATAATAACTAATCATCCTATTGAGGCCAGGTATAATTTTAGGCTCAGTGATATGAAAGCCAAATATCAAAAGAAAGTAATTGAGATTACCAATCGATTTGGTGAATGTCATTTAGAAGATCTAGAACGAGATAGATCTAGCAATTACTTGTCTTTCTATGAATTCTTCCAAAACGAAATTGATATTTGTAAAGGAGTAAAGGCAAAAGCCACTATCAGTACTTATGATACTTGCTTAAGCCATATTAAGGAGTTCAGAACATCACTTTACTTTACAGATATTAATTATTCTCTCATTGAAGGGTTTGATAGGCATCTACGAAGAAGAGGAATGAGATCCAATGTAATTGCTAAGTATCATTCTAAACTGCGATTCATGATCAATCAGGCGATCAAAAAAGATATGGATATTCCTGGAGGTAATCCCTATGTAAAATTTACTGTAAAATCAGGCGAGTCTCGGCCTCGTGTCTTTTTAACAATGCAGGAAGTGAAGAGAATTGAAGAGTTAAAATTTAATTCTGATGAATTTTTTTTAGAAAGAGAAAGAGATGGTTTTCTCTTTTCTTGTTTCACCGCACTTAGAAATGAAACCAATAAAGTGTTATCGATCAAAACATTTTTATTGGTTGATGGACGATATCACTTGAAAGCAAAATCTAACAAGACAGACAAGTACATTAATATACCACTAAATAAGGTTTTCCCTTCTGATGGTGATTACTCAAAACCTGAAATACTTCTTTATAAGTATATTCAATTAAATAAAGATATATATAGTACTGGATATGCCAGTAAACCACTATTTGGTGATACTTGCAACCAGGTGTCAAACAAACGGCTTAAAATTATTGCAAAGCGAGCGGGCATAAATAAGAATCTTACAACGCATGTTGGAAGACATACATTCGGCACTTTCATGGCAGATAAGATTTCTTTACATTATCTTCAAGCTATGTTACAACACAGTAAAATATCAACGACGATGAAATATGTTCATTTGAATGAGAGATTAGTAGCAGAGGGGTTGGATAAAGTAAAATGGAAATGATGAAAAATAAAAAGATTACTGTAAAGTCTAAATATATAAAGCAAATTCTTTATTGGGTTGTTACATACAATAGAAAGAATAATCAGTTTAGGCATTATGAAGATCATGTTTTTGATATCGAAAATCAGGCAATAAAAATTGAAAGAACAATCAGATTATTACTCGATGAAGGAGATTTCATTATTAAGGGAAATACTCGATTAATTATGCTAGGTAGTATATCTGTATCAGAGTACGTTGAAAAATTTATGCATGATTCAATAGGAGATCTAGAAATTTATAATAAGTATAAAAATCTAGGTATGGTATTAAATGGAAGAACGACTTTAAAGCTATATTTTAATAAATTGTTTAGTATTGATTACTCGGATATTACTTCTTTTTATCATTTGGACTATTCAAAATTTGAAGTTGCTGATAGGAGCCTCATTCAAGATATTTACACTCTATTGTTTATAGCAAAATATGAAGATCAAATAGAGCCAATTCTCGTAATTGATATTAAGTTGGATAAGGAACGAATATTAAACTCGATGGAGTTATTCTATTCAAAGGAATGGAAAGAATCTTATAATTATATACAAGATCACTTACCTTTTGTAATTGATAATTGGATGGAACTTAGTGAACATATAAAGGCAACAATTGAAGCGATATTAATTAATTATAAAATTGTTAGTTAAGTATGAATAACATTCCGTATATTTGCATAGTATTACATTGTTAAACTATAATATGAAATATATGGATCAAAGTGCAACAGCAAAAAGTTATGATTTACTAGCCGCACGTCTTTTACTGATAGAAGACAAAATCAATGAAGGCTTTAAAAATGTCATTGATAAAATCAATCCCCTTGATGAAAAGAAGTATCTAACAGACCAGGATCTTTTGGAATTGTTCCAAATAACTAGAGCAGTAAGAGAAAAGTTAATTGCCAAGAATATTCTAAGGCCTATCAAATTAAATGGATCTAGAAGCACGAGCTTATATCTCCGTGGAGAAGTAGAGAGCTCTTTATTGGAACATGGTAGATTAAACCCTAAAATGTCGGCATGTTAGATAATATTATAAAAGTTCTACAATGGCCATTAATAAATGCTACTGTTTATAGGAATGTAGAAATTGTTCTTTTTCCTCGCCCACTGTATTTAATTAAAGACTTTAGAAAGAACCAATACCTTATCATTCCAAAACTAGAAGGAATTGGTGAAAAAACGTGGATTAAGCATGATGAGGTCACTATCATAGAAGGTCTAAAACAAAGATTTGTATTAAATCTATTTGATCATTTATCAAATAGGCTTAATAGTGGTTCTCAAAAACGAGTTTTATAAAACTCTAAGAGAGAGTTTCTAAAATAGAATTTCCAATAATTTTTCATTTATAAATTTTACTGTTATGAAAGTACAGACTAATCATCTATTCGCTATTGGAACTAGCATTCTTAAATAGTATACTCAAAACATACCACCATACACTTACTTAACATAGATTATGTAAGTGTTTTTTTTGCCTTTATTAATCAAAATGAATATGATCGACAGATTAGCAACTCCAATTACTTATTTTCACAAGTTGACAAAAGTATCACCTGATAAGGTGTCTAACTTAGGTGATCTAATTGTAAAATTAAGTGATCATAAATCGTATGATGATAATCTAAGAAATCTATACTCTAATGATAAACTGAAGTATGATAAATTGAAGAAAACTCTTCCTGGTTTTGTATTAGGGGAATTTACTGAAAGGAAAGATGAAGCATGCAAAGTTTATAATCCTTGTTTAGCATTTGATATTGATAATGTTTCTAATAACTCAGATCTTACAAAATTGTTGGATCTTACACGAAAACTAAATTATGTTTATGCTTCATTTCCGTCTGTATCTGGTCATGGAATAAGAATTTTAGTCTTTACTGATTCTAACCAGAATAATCATAAAAGTTATTATCAAAGGATTAGTAAAGATCTAGAAAAGGGATTAGGGAATGAAATATCTTATAAGATAGACTCCAGTACAAAAAACATTTCTAGATTATGGTTTTACGCATCTGTTCGTAAAAATGAATTCTATATTAATGAAAGTTCAGTGTTGTATTCTATTATTACTGATGTTAAAAAGATAAGCACTCAGTCAATACAAACAAGTGAAGAAATAGCCGAAAATAAGAAGGTAGAAATAATTCATCAGATTGTCAGGAATAGATCTATATCAGGAAGGAATAACTTTGCAATGCAGTTCACTAGATTATCTGCAGAATATGGAATAGGGGAGGATGTGATTCTTGAAAGATTAAAGAGTACAGTTCAAAAAGATTTTACACTTTCTGAGCTATCTAAGACTGTTCATAGTAGTTT
>JBLHWH010000222.1:0-9696 GCA_047628935.1 Halioglobus sp.
TTTTATACTATTATTATTGAATTAGACATTTCTTACTATCTCAACATCCCATTCTGTGGCAGCGCTATGCCCATATATTTCTAGAATTAGATAACCTTATTTTTTTAAACTCGCTCTGAATCGCTGATTATTCATACTGTTATCAAGAATGTTTCAGTAATGATTCCGGAGATCAAGACTTAAGTGCTAAAGTAAAATGGATATCAAAAGGGTTAGGTGATAAATTGTATTTTGGATTGAATAATATACTAACTGGAAATTTTATAAAGCAAACTCCAGAGACTGAAATATTGGTAAATGCAGGAGTGGATGATGCTAACCCATTCACGTCAGTTGCAAAGCATCAAAGTTATGTAATAAATGGACTAGATGGAAGTATTATTATTGATAAAGAAATACTTAAAGATCCCGATGAATTAGATTTTTTCAATGCGATTGGAGATTTAGATGGGGACAATAACCCTGAATACGTAATTCATGGGACGGACACCTTGTATATATTTGATGAGACATTAACATTAAAGTACAAACAAGAAACACCAAATATAATAAACAGAGTAACCAATATTTGTTTAGCGGATGTTAATGGGGATGGCTTTTCTGAAATTATTCTAGGTACTGATGTATACAATCATATGGGGGTATTATTGATAGATAATATTGAATCAGGTTGTCCTTTAAAAATCACATCAGGTGAATGTCTGTACTCCTTTCCTGTTGTTGCAGATATAACATCAAGTCCTGGACTTGAAATAGCTGCGGGTAATAAAGTGTTTGAACTTTCGATAGTTAATCCGAATGGGATGATAGGTAATACATCAAATGTCATTGATTTTTCCAGCGATATTATTGATGGTAGCACTTCGCTAGCTGATATAGATGGAGATAATCAAATTGATATAATAGTTGTTGGTCAAGGATCGTCGAGTGATTTTTTTCTTCAGGTTTGGAATCCTATTACAATGACAATAATTGCCGATGAACAAATGCCATCACAGTCCTATTCACCAGCATTGATTGTAGATTTAGACGGTGACTGCAAGGTAGAGATTGTAGTATCTTTAGGAGATGCAATTATTGCTTATAAATATGATGGAACTACTAATCTCTTTAGGTGGTGGAATTCTCCAAGTGATGAAGGTCCGGGGACTATTGGGACAACAAGTTTTGATTTTCAAGGCGATAATTTTCCTGAACTATGCATACGAGATCGTAGTAGTTTTAGAATTCTAGAAGGGACATCGGGTGCTACACTGTATGAATATTCAATGTTAAGTACAACTTCTGTCGAATCTCCTGTAATAGCCGATATTGATAACGATGGTCAAGCGGAAATACTTATACATGGTTACGTTAGCGAAGAAAACGATTCACTAAGATTGTTTTGTTTTGAAGCAGACGATCAAGATTGGATGCCTACAAGGAGTGTATGGAATCAATACTCTTATAATCCCACTTATATCAACGAAGATCTTACTATTCCTAAGTTGCCTCAGAACACATTGCAAGCTTTACCTGACAATGATTTGTGTCAAAATGGAGAATGTCCTACGCCATATAACAACTTCTTGTCCCAAACGACGCTCAGAACCCAAAATGGCTGTTTTGTTTATCCAAATAGAAGTATAGATTTAGAATTGAAGGCCATGATTGAATGTTCTGGTGATTCTTTTAATCTTTGTGTAAAGTATAATTTACTAGAAGGAGAGATACCAAGTGACCCAATCAATATTAGCCTTTTTTCAAGGCCAACTGGAAGTGCAACATATTTGCCACTTGAGACTTTCGAGATGATTGGTGATTCTATATGTCATTCTATTTATCTAGATAATGATATAGATAGCATTGTCGTAGTTCTAAATTATGACGACGTTCCGTATCCACCCGTTTTCGGTAATGGACAAATACTAGAATGTGATTATGAGAATAATTTAATCTATCTTAATATTACTCACAGTGATCTTACATTAGATCTTGGAATGGACATTACGAAATGTGAATCTGAGAGCATAACTCTAAATGCTGGTTCTGGTTTTGAATCTTATATATGGTCTGACTTTTCAAATGATTCTATCTATAATACGGATTTGGATGGGCTACATTTTGTTGAGGCTAAAGATGAATGTGGACGAATTTACAGAGACTCTATTCATATTTTCTTTGACACATCAATTTTCATTGATCTCGGAGAAGACAAACAAATTTGTGTAGACAGTATAGTGGAGTTATCTGTTGATAATAGCTACTCAGTTTCTTGGTTTCCCCAAGAAAATGTTAGCTGTCTTGATTGTAATGTTATTATGGTAGTTAGTGATACTTCTCTAACTGTTTTTGTAGTTGGTGAAAAAAATGGATGCTATACATCAGATAGTATATTTATAGAAGTAAACAGTCCCGTCACTATAAATATTGATTCATTAATCTGCAGAGGAGAAATATTTTCGTTCAAAGATAGTATGTGGACTGATGAAGGAACATATATTTATGATGACCACAAATGTGACTCAATATTCAATATAAATTTACAAGTATTGACAATTGATACAACTAAGCTCAACTGGATTATTTGTCAAGGGGATTCTATCGAATTTGCTGGCGATTGGTTAAAAGAAGCTGGTATATATTTCAATAATGAAAATAATGTATTGGGATGTGATAGCGTAATTTCTGTAGACCTTCAAGTTGATTTAGAATTATTCACATCTGATGTTTTGAGGGTCTGCCAAGGAGATAGTATTGAAGTGTTTGGGGACCATTATTTAAGAGACACTATAGTATCAAGACTATACAATCTAGGTAATGGATGTGATAGTATCGTTGAAATAACAATTAGTATTCTCCCGACCTATTTAGATACAATAAAACAGAATCTATGCTTTGGTGATAGTGTTGAAATTAATAATGTCATTTATAATGTAACAGGAGAATATCAGCTAGATCTTATTGCAGAAAATGGATGTGACAGTTTGCTATTTCTAGACTTGATAATCAATGAAGAGATTTTAAGTGATTCAACTATTTCTGTTTGTAATGAAGACACTTTAATAATAAATGGATATATATACTATGCCAGTGGAATTTATTCGGTGACCCTTGATGCTAACAATGGATGCGACAGTATTATTATGCTTGACTTAACTTTTGGTGAATCATCGAACTCAGATGAGACAATTCATATATGCGAAGGAGATTCCATTATGATTGATGAAATGTGGTACTTTGATGGTGATCTGCTAACCAAAACAGAAATAAATTCTGATGGATGTGATAGTATAATCAATCTTATTGTAGAGCATCTTCCAACTACAATGATAGATTCAATGATAACACTTTGTGATGGGGATTCCATCTTTCTAGATGGACTATGGTATAGTGAAAATGAAGTGGTGTCTTTTAATGGATTGAATTCTTTAGGATGTGATAGTACTACTTTCTTTACCATTGAGCTCGTGGATATATTGAGTGATCAGGATACCATTAGTATTTGTGAAGGAGATTCATTGATTTTGCATGGGGAATGGCAAAACGCATCTGGAGATTATCCCGAAATGTTTACTACAGGAAGCGGATGTGATAGTGTATTTACATATCACCTCATTGTTCAAGATACTTCAGTTGTAAATCTTGAAGAATCTATCTGTCAAGGAGATACATTCTTTATAAATGGACAGATATTTATGGAAGAGACCTTCTATTCATTTACAATGCTGTCATCGACTTCATGTGATAGCACTGTCAATTTTACGCTTTCTGTATCAGAATTACCAACTAGACTTGTAGCCCTTTCTATTTGTGAAGGAGATTCAGTTTTACTTGATGAGGTTTGGATCTCAGTAGAAGGAAATTATGAGATAAGTGCCCTAAATGAAAATGGATGTGATAGTCTGTTGACTTATCAAATAACAATTTCAGAATATTTAACTAGTATTCAAGATGTCATAAGATGTCAAGGAGATACAGTAGTCTTGAATGATATGACATTTACTTCCGACACCATCTTACTTGATACCATTACGGGTGTCAATTGCCCTACTATTCGTTCTCGACATATCAGTTTTGCTCCTCCGTCAGAAACAATCATGAGCATCGAATACTGTCAAGCAGACACTTTTGTGACATCCTTAGATACATTAATAAATACTGGTATAGCACAGGAGATATTTACATCCTCAAATGGTTGTGATAGCATAATTATTTTTGATGTAACCTTCATACCAAGGAGTATTCAAAATGCTAACTACTCTATTTGTGCAGGAGATTCAATCTTTCTATCAGACAGATATTACTATGAAGAAATAATGTTTACTGATACATTGGCTGGAGTTCAATGTGATTCTATCATCAGTTACTCCTTGAGTGTGTTTGATGCAGATACTTCATATCAAGAGTACACCATTATAGAAGGTGAATCTATAACTATAAACAATGAAGAATACAGCACTGCAGGAGAATATGTCCAGTCAATAACTAATGATATAAGTTGTGATTCAATACTACTTATTAATATAATCATAGAAGATTCAACTGAACTTCCAGTACCTAATGTTTTTACTCCCAATGGAGATGACATCAATGATGAGATTATCATCTATATGGAAGATTATCCAATAAATGAGTTATTGATTTTTGATAGATGGGGTGGACTAGTATTCAGATCTAAAAATGAAAGTATTATCCAATGGAATGGCAAAGTAAATGGATCATTTGCTTCAGAAGGTGTTTATGTTTTTAAGTTGATGTATGAAGATAGTAATGGCGATACTCAAACACAAGTTGGAGATATAACTCTAATTAGGTAATTGAGTATAAAATTATTAATACCAGATGCATAAATAACTTATTGCATCAGTAAACTAGAATTTGTAAACCAAAGGGTTATAAATTCTCCTTCATTCAAGTAATAAATGCAATGGAAGATTGAGTAAAGATATAAAAACGAAAGCCCGGTCATTTTGTGACCAGGCTTTGTTTTGGATTTAGTGTTGTGAGTAAATGCTAAGAGATCTTTATAATATCAGCGTCTCCGTCTTTTGGTTTTTTACTTTCCTTTTTGGCAAGGACTGATTTCAGATCATTCATATCATTGCTAATTTTAGTGTCGATCACTCTAGCATATATTTGAGTTGTAGATATCTGACGATGGCCAAGAAGTTTTGAAACTGTTTCGATAGGTACACCATTTGATAATGTTACAGTTGTTGCGAATGTGTGACGAGCTAAGTGAAAAGTAAGATTTTTTTTAATTTCACAGATATCTGCGATTTCTTTAAGGTACGCATTCAGCTTTTGATTCGATTTCTTTGGAAAGCTTTTTTGTCGATTCAATGCTCTAGGGTCACTAGAATATTTATCTAGGATTCTTTCTGCGGTTGGCAAAAGAGGGATCTTTACTAAATTATCATTTTTTCCTCTTTTAGTTATGATCCATCTGCATCCATCTATTCCAATAAATATCTGATCAATACCAAGATCAACTACATCTATATAAGCTAATCCACAATAGCAACTAAAAATAAAGAGATCTCGAACTAATTCAAGACGGGAAAATGAAATTTCTTTCTTCTCAATAGCATCTAGCTCGCGCTGAGTCAAATATCCTCTATCTACTGGGTCATAGGAGCATACATACGTTTTAAATGGTTCTCTATCTATCCACTCAAGCCTTAGACCAAGATTGACAACACTTTTTAATCTTTGGATGTATTTCACTGCTGTATTTCTTTTCATGATATTTTCTGACTCGCAGCGCTTCGAAAGCAAGAAGTTTTCAAATTTGAAGACAAAACTGTAGGATAGTTTTGATAAATGAATATCTGTAATCTTTAGCTCCTTTGTTAAAAATATCACTATATATTTCTTGAGTGTGCGATAGTGTTTTCTAGTTCCTTCAGATATCTTGGGGAAGTGGTGCTCTTCATGATAATTGAATAGCGATAGGAGTGAATTTTCTAGCTTGTTTGTTTCAGGATTACCTAGGTAGATATTTTTGATAGTTTCGGCATCAAAGAAAACTTTACTATATTTTAAAGATTTATAAATCTCTTGAATTTGTGATTTCGCATCATCTATCTCTGATTGTATTTGCCTAGCGGAATGTGAGTTGCCGATAGGACATCGGCGTTTAGTATTCCAAGCATTGATATCAACTTTGATATCTAAGCTAATTTCTACTGATTTTGAATTGACAGTAATACGAAGAAATACAGTTCTTTCATGTTCGATTTTTCCTTTATTTCTTAATAATACAAGAATGGAAAAAGTCTTTTGATTTGAAGGTCTCATTTGAAATTGTTGAAATGGTTAATAATAGCTCACTACAAACGGTGTAGAAAGCATACAAACAAAGTCAAATGAACCCAACTGGCAATAATCGTTACTAATTGATTGTCAGTATATTAAGTGCAAGATCGTGACCTTATTTGGAAAAACCAAATGAGGTCACGATTAATACACAGAAGCAATGTGTTTATTTACTTTTAAATAAATACCTCAAAACGACAAATGGCTGATAATCATAAGATTAACAGCCATTTGATATATTTTGAAAACTAAAAAGTGATCCCGACAGGGTTCGAACCTGTAACCTTCGGAGTCGAAATCCGAAATTCTATCCAGTTGAACTACGGGACCATCTAAAGTGCAAATATATAAACGTTTTACATTAATTCTATGATATCCCTCCAAACATTATTCTAGGATATTATAGTTTTTGATAAGTATTCTGTCGGTACTTGATAACCAATTAGTTGCTAAGCAATTTAATTTCATTGTTATTTGATGATAATTATTTATATCGCCACATTCAGTCGCCATTCTCAATACATCTGATTGTCAGATAAAAAATCAATTTTGACAAATAAAGAGAAAGTTGAAATACAACAACTGGTGTTCCTCTCTTCATCAAAGACTATCAAAAACATTTGTACTTTTACATTATAATTCTAACCAAAATATATTTTGATGATTAATGTGAATTCTGAAATTGGCCAACTTAAGATGGTCTTAATACATAGGCCAGATGATGGAATTTCTAGGATTTCTCCAAAGAGAGCAGAAGAACTATTGTTTGATGATATTGTGCACTTGCCTAAGATGCAAGAAGAGCATGATAGCTTTACAGAAGTGTTAAGAGCTTTTATAGGTGCTGATAATGTAAAGGAAGTACAAACACTCCTTGAAGAGTCATTGGCCGATAATGAAGATACACGATTTCATCTGATTCGGACGGCAGTAGATAACGAAGAATTATCCCATAGCATGGTTTCTATATTGTCAAAGCTTGATAATGAGACGCTAGCTAAAGTTCTTATAACAGGATACCTAGAAGAAAGTGATCATTATATATTTGACCCCATTCCTAATTTTATATTCACTCGGGATATTGCAGTTTCTGTAAAGGATCATATAATTATAACTAAAGCGGCGAAAGAGGCTAGATCTAGAGAAAATCTGCTTACAAGATTTATGTTTCATTCTCACCCAATGTTTGAGAGTGTGCGTGAAGGAGATAGAATTATTAATCTAAACCATGTAGATCAATTTCCACCTTCAAAAAAAGGAGAAAAGGTAAGTGTAGAAGGTGGTGACGTCATGATGTTGGCCAAAGACTTCCTTTTAGTAGG
This sequence comes from Halioglobus sp., assembly GCA_047628935.1. GTDB lineage: Bacteria > Bacteroidota > Bacteroidia > Chitinophagales > Saprospiraceae > CAJXUU01. The sequence goes on from JBLHWH010000222.1 coordinate 7,623, forward strand.
TTGTAGCGAGAGAACAACAGATCATGCTGTGCAATCACTCAAAAAAGCGGTATTCGCAAAAGGGTTAGTTAAGAATGTGGTTCAGATAAACATTCCAAATGATAGATCTTGTATGCATATCGATACGCTATTTACAAGGATTAGCGAGACCGATGTAGTATGTTATAAACCTACTATTTTTGATGGGACATCTTCTAACGTCATCGTTCATAGAGCTGATGGGAATCAAGAAATTTATAGTTCTGTAAGAGAATTCTTCTGGGCAGAAATCAATAGAGATACAAGATTTATTTTCGCAGGGGATGGAGAAAGTCCATATCAAGAAAGAGAACAGTGGACAGATGGTTGTAATCTTGTAGCACTCAGACCTGGAGTTGCATTAACTTATGACCGAAATCCGCTGACAGAAAAGGCCTTCAAGGATGCTGGATATAATGTGGTTCATGCAAGTAAATTGATGCCTGAAATTAAAAAAGGATTAATCACAGCTGACCAAGTGAAGAATACAATAATTACACTAGATTCTTCTGAGTTATCAAGAGCTAGAGGTGGTTCTCACTGTATGACATGTCCTATTATCAGAGAAAGTATATAATATGTTTATACACGAGCATCAGAAACGAATTCGCTACGGGGAGACGGATCAAATGGGCTATCTTTATTATGGAAATTATGCGCTTTTATTCGAGATCGGTAGGGTAGAAGCCATCAGAGAAATGGGAACTACTTATAAATACATGGAAGAGGAGATGGGTGTTATGATGCCTGTAATATTTATGGAATGTAGATATCTAGCTCCTGCAAAGTATGATGAACTCATAACCATCAGAACCATCCTGAAAGAACTACCGACTAAGATTATCGAGTTCCATCATGAGATATTAAACGAATCAGGAAAGTTAATTCATAGAGGTGTAGTTAAGTTGTTTTTTATAGACATGAAAACCAATAAGCGCGTATCTACACCTTCATTTCTTACAAATAAGATAAAGCATCTATTTTGATAGAAAAACTGAATGCCATTTGGAAAAGTATTCTTAGTCTTCCAATATTGAAACAAATATTAGATTGGTCAAAAGTGTATTCACTTCCTGGATTTTCTGGTGTACCTATTTATAATATTATTGTATTCATTTATAAAGAAATGATGCGCGATAATATTACAACTCGTGCAAATAGTGTTGCTTTTAGTTTGTTCTTAGCTATATTTCCTTTCATCATTTTCTTGTTCACACTTCTTCCTATCCTATTTCAACCATCTGATTTTGCTCATTTTCTTCAGAACATATTACCAGCATCAGAAAACATAACACAATCGTCTAGCTACATTGATATACTTAGAGAGTATATGGAAGGTGCGCTTCCAGATACGGCAAATAAATACCTTCTTGGAATCATTGAAGGTATTATTGGGATCAAACGAGAAGGGCTTCTTTCTTTGGGTTTTATCTTGGCTATATTTTTTGCATCAAGTGGAATGCTTACGATTATGTCAGGATTTGATAAGAGTTATGAACAGACATTCAAAACTAGATCCTATATCAAAAAGAGGATGGTGGCATTGATGCTTACATTGTTACTTTCTATACTATTTATTGTTTCCTTTTTCTTATTGATAATTGGAAACCTGATCTTAGGCTATATCTCTGAGCGACTTGGATTGACAGATTCTTCAATCTGGATGATTACTATTATCAAAGCACTTGCAGCCTTTTTTCTACTTTATATAGGAATTACGATTCTCTATAGATATGGCCCTTCATTGAAAAAAAGAATTGCGCTTGTTAATCCAGGTTCCATTTTGGCAACCCTATTGTCTATTTTGACATCCGTAGGTTTCTCTTACTTTGTGAATAACTTTGGTAGATATAATGAGTTATACGGTTCTATCGGGGCACTTATTGTGATCATGCTTTGGCTTCAGTTCAATGCATTTGTAATACTGATTGGATTTGAGCTCAATGCCAGTATCGCAGTGAATAGGGATATTATTAGAACTGAATAATACAAATACATAGGTCTCAACCGACCGTATATAATCGATAACTGAGAACTATGTATTAGCTGTATATTC
>JBLHWH010000223.1:0-9654 GCA_047628935.1 Halioglobus sp.
TATCATGGGTACAGGATGGAGCAAGGTCACAAATGAAAATGGTTTTTTTGTAAAGAATAATAGTTGGGCAGTAAGACTACCCGCTGAAGGCTGTATCTCGGATGATGAGATGGAATGTGGCTACGAGTACTATCTACCAACTTCTATCAATGAGCCTATATTGATAGATATGACCATGGACAGACCATTTATATTCTATCCGAATCCATCAGATGGTTATTTTTTGATTAGAGATACTAGGCAGAATAAGACAAAAGTGACGTATGAGATATTTAATATTGAAGGAAGACTTATTTACAGAGAGGAGGATATAAGACTTGTTGACATTGATATTAACAATCAGAAGTCTGGCTTTTATTTATGTAGGATAATTGATACGGAAAGTAAGGTGTTACAAGTAGAACGATTGGTGAAGTTGTGATTATACCTTATTAAGAGACTTTATGTTGCTTCTTATTTACTGTACTAAGCCTCTACGTTGCGAAAGATTGTGCTGACGAAAGTCTTGATACAATACATTACAATAAAAGATAATTTGTAACTTCGCTGAATGTCAAAGGTAAAGAAAAAAAACATAGTTAAAAAAGAAGTAGGAAAGCCAAAAGCTACTTCTAGTTTAGGAAGTAATCATCGATTTTACCAATGGATTGTTTTTGCATTTGCTTTTGTGATTTATACAAATACACTCTTACATGATTACACACAAGACGATGCCATTGTAATCTATGATAATATGTTTACTCAGGATGGAGTTTCTGGGATTCCTGGATTGCTGATACATGATACTTTTTATGGGTTTTTCAAAACCGAAGGTAAGGCGAAACTAGTGTCAGGTGGCAGATACAGGCCGTTGACGCCTATTATGTTTGCTATGGAGTATCAGTTTTTTGGGGTATCTCCTGGAGCAGGGCATTTTATAAGTGTATTGTTGTATTCGCTGCTTTGTATGTTGATATACAAGTTGTTGGTACTGATGTTGCTTCCTAATATGAAGGAGCAGAAAGGCTTTTATCTCTTTGTATTATTTGCTTCATTGTTGTTTGCGGCACATCCGCTTCACACAGAAGTTGTAGCTAATATCAAGGGCCGAGATGAAATCATGAGTATGATGGGAGCGGTGCTGGCGCTGTATTATTCACTAAAATATATTGACAGTAAAGAAAGTATTAATATTCTCTGGGCGGCATTAGCTTTTTTTTTAGGACTGATGGCGAAAGAAACGACGATTACTTATTTAGCTGTGATACCATTGGCTGTATATTTTTTCAGATCGGTTTCTTTATCTAAAGTTGTATTTCCGATGATGGGAGTAGCGGCTTCCACTGTACTTTTTTTAATTATTCGATTTAGTGTGCTAGGTATGGACTTCGGTGGAGCACCTATGGAGTTAATGAATAATCCTTATCTAAAGATTGATGGAAACAGCTATGTGCCATTCTCTTTTGGTGAAAAAGCGGCTACGATTATTTATACACTAGGGAAGTATATCCAACTACTGATATTCCCTCATCCACTGACCCATGATTATTATCCGAGGCACGTGGAGATTATGTCTTTTGGGAATTGGCAAGTGATATTGAGTGCGTTGGCATATTTAGGAATGGTGGTTGTGGCTTTCAGAGGATTGAAAAGTAGAAATATAATTAGCTTTTGTATACTATACTTTCTGATTACATTATCCATCGTGTCGAATGTTGTATTTCCGATTGGTACGAATATGTCTGAGCGATTCATGTTTATGCCTTCGCTTGGATTTGTGGTTTTAATAGCTTATTTATTGTCTAAATATTTGAACTCCCAGAAAGTACTAATTGGTATATTAGGTTGTGTCATGTTTCTGTATAGTATTAAGACTTTTACAAGGAACTTCGTATGGAAAGATGATTTTACACTCTTTACTACTGATGTGAAAACCTCATCTAACAGTGCTAAGGTGCTAAATGCAGCGGGTGGAGCTTTGGTGACTGATTCATCAAAACCAGAAAATGCTAGCAAAAAAGATGCAATGCTTAACGAAGCAATTCCATACTTAGAAAAAGCACTTACCATTCATCCTAATTATAAGAATGCGGCGCTCCTTCTTGGTAATGCAAATTTTTATAAAGGAGATTTCGAAGGAGCCATAAAAGCTTATGAACGCACACTTCAAATATCCCCGGAATATCAAGATGCAATAAAGAACCTAGCAATAGCCTATAGAGATGCTGGAAGGCTGGCTGGTGAAGGCGAAAGAGATCTCGATAAGGCAAAGAGATATCTAAAAAGATCCGTCCAACTGATGGATAACGATGCGGATGCATTTAGACTATTAGGAATCGTCCATGGAATGAGCGGAGAGCACGAAGAAGCTATTAAATATTTCACAAAGGTGACTAAAATGCAACCAGAAGCGGCGATAGGTTACGTTAATCTCGGGAAAGCGCACCAATACAATGGTGACGATGAGACTTCGAGAATTATGTTTCAAAAAGCCTTGAAGATAGATCCCAAAGCTTTGGATTAGGAATGTAACTTTATTATTGATTCATTACTTAGGGCAACAAAATATAAGATCACACTCACACTCATGCGAATTGAGTAATTACAATAAATATATGCGAACTACATTTCAGATATTAATAATACTACTGCTTTCTTCATGGTCACTGCATGCTCAGAATGCTCAAGACAGATGGGTCGAGGGTGTATATAATAACCTAACTCTAGAAGAAAAAATTGGTCAATTATTTACCATCCGAGCATCAGCTAAAGTAGACAAAAGAGAAGCTAAGAAGGTGCTTTCTTATATTGATAAATATAAAGTGGGTGGGATATGCTTTTTTCAAGGAAGCCCTACTCAACTTACAGTGCTCAATAATAGATATCAGCAAAAATCAAAAGTACCTCTCCTCATATCGATCGATGGAGAATGGGGGCTAGGTATGAGATATCCAAAACAGTCAATTAGTTTTCCAAGAGCACTTACGCTAGGAGCTATCCAAGATAATAATCTAATCTATGAGATGGGAACTCACATCGCTGATCATTGCAAAAGAGTCGGGATCCATGTGAATTTTGCACCTGTCGTAGATGTGAATAATAATCCCAATAATCCTGTGATCAACAATCGATCGTTTGGTGAAGATAAGTACAATGTCGCGGCCAAAAGTTACGCCTATATGAAAGGAATGCAGGAAAATGGAGTGATGGCATGTGCTAAACATTTCCCAGGACATGGGGATACAGATATGGATAGTCATTATGATCTTCCTGTTATAACTCATGACAGAAATAGATTAGATAGTGTAGAATTGATGCCGTTTAGGTCTTTAATTAAACAAGGGATAGGGAGTGTGATGGTAGCGCATCTAAGTATCCCTGCATTTGATGATAGACCCAATAGACCCACAACCCTATCTTATAATGCAGTGACCAATATTCTTAGAAATGAGATGAATTTCGGCGGTTTGATATTCACTGATGCCATGGAGATGAAAGGTGTAACCAAGCACTTCAAACCTGGTGATGCAGATAAAGAAGCATTCATAGCGGGAAATGATATCATCTTACTACCAGAGAACTTAAAAGCGGGAATAGTGTCTATCAAAAAAGGGATATTGGATGGAAGTATACCTAGAGAAAGACTGGATAGTAGTGTAAAACGAATACTTAGAGCAAAATATACGCTAGGGCTAAATGATTGGAAGCCATTAGATCAAAATAATGTTGAAACGGATATCAATGATAATAAATCAATAGCGCTCAAAGAAAAATTGATCGAAAATGCAATAACACTGGCTTCGGATGAAGACCAAATCGTGCCGATCAGAAAATTGCATGATATGAAGTTTTCCTCTATCTCAATAGGCTCTAGATTTAAAACTCCGATGCAGACACAGATGGATTTTTACGTAACTACTCAGCATAATCAACTGCCAAGAATATCTAGTAAGAGAGAAAGACAGCGTATCACTGATAAAGTAAAGACAGCGGATTATGTAGTCGTTGGGATACATGATATGAGTAAGTATGCAAGTAAGAACTTCGGGTTGAATCTTGAGAATGTTGCCTTTTTGAAGGAATTAGAGAAAGATAAAAAGTTGATCTTAATATTATTCGGAAGTCCATATTCATTGAAATTTTTTGATGACTTTTCTAATGTAATAGTTGCTTATGAGGATGATGATATATCTCAAAATCTTGCTGCTCAATCTATATTTGGAGCATTTACCATCAAAGGGAAATTACCAGTAACGGCATCATCTAAATACGAGTTTGGTGGTGGAGAATATAGAGAATCATTGGGTAGGTTTGGGTATTCTATTCCAGAGAGGGTAGGCATGTCGTCTTCTATATTGGCTGGGATTGATACTATTGTGAATGAGATGATTACAACCAAAGCCGCACCCGGCTGTCAGATATTGGCCGCAAAAGGAGGGAAAATTGTTTTCCAAAAATCGTATGGCAACTTCGTCTATGATAAAGCTCGTCCAGTTGATAATAATGACATATATGATGTGGCTTCAGTGACTAAAGTGTGCGCATCAACAATCTCTCTTATGAAACTGTATGATGAAGGGAAATTTGATATCAATGCTACAATTGATAAATATATCCCTGAGACAGATACTTCTAGCAAGGGAGATATTATTATTAAAACTATACTGGCTCATCATGCTCAATTGGTAGGATGGATTCCGTTTTATAAACACACAGTCAGCAAAAGTGAAAATAATCCTCAGCCATTGGAAAAATATTATAGCAAGATCTTAAAAGATGGATATACAATACCAGTGGCAGACAATCTGTTTATGAGGACAGATATGAGAGACTCAATATGGAGTAGGATCAATGGCAGTGAATTAAGAGAAAAGAAAGGATATAGATACTCAGATCTAGCATTTTATTTTATGCATAAGAGCATTAAAAACATTTCAGGCTTGCCGCTCAATGAGTATGCAGCTAAGAATTTCTATGATCCAATGGGATTGAGAAGGACTGGGTATTTACCGCTTGCAAAACACCCAAAAGAAGAAATTGCGCCTTCCGAACATGATAGATATTTTAGAAGACAAACGATCAAAGGTCATGTCCATGATATGGGAGCGGCTATGTTAGGAGGAGTAAGTGGTCACGCAGGATTGTTTAGCAATGCTGGAGAATTAGCAGTTATTTTTCAGATGATGCTCAATGGTGGAAATTATGGCGGGGTCCAATACTTAGAGCCAGAGACAATCAAGTTATTCACAACTAGATATTCAGAAAGCACTAGACGTGGACTAGGTTGGGATATGAAAGAGCTAAATCCTACGAAAACTGAAAACATGTCAACACTCGCTTCTGATTCTACATTTGGACATCTTGGTTTTACAGGGGTGGCTGCATTTGCGGATCCTGAGGAAGACCTCATTTTCATTTTTGTAGCGAATCGAACCTATCCTAGTATGAAAAATCTGAAGTTCAGTCGAGGTGATTACAGGCCTCGTGTGCAAAGCCAAATTTATAGATCCTTGATGAAAGAAGTTGAGGAAGAAGAAGTTGGTGCAATGTAAAACCGAACTGCCAATGACGCTTCCAATTCATTGGAAGCTGAAAAAAGTCTTTGCGAGAGCAGAATCAAAATTCATATGTCAAATCTCCTGCCTCACAAATGGGCTCACCTGCCCTGCTCTATAAGACGGTAGCAGAGAAGCTAACCAACCAATCACAAAAACAGTGATTGAAACAACAACAAAATCTGTCCATTTCAATTCGATAGGGTAGGCACTGATCATAAACCCATCAGGAATTGAAATCAAACCAAAGTCTTTTTGCAACCAATAAAGAATCAATGCGATAACAATGCCGATAACAATGCCGACTCCAGTAATCAGAATGCCTTCCATCATGAATATTGCTCTGATTTGTTTTGTTTCATAACCCATACTTCGGAGTATAGATATGTCTTGTTTTTTTTCTAGAACCATCATCCAAAGAGAACCTACCATATTGAATGCGATGATGCCTAGAGTAAGAAGAACAATGAGAAAACTAATCCACTTTTCAATGTTCATCACTTTCAGGAAAGTCGCTTCTTGTTCATACCTATTTTTAATGGTAAACCCTTCGCCGAGGATTTTATTGATCGATGATCTTATCTCATCCTCATCGTGGTCTTCACTTAGTTTTACTTCGATGGCAGAGATCTTATTATTTTGATCAAGTAATTTAGTGACAGTTTCTATATTGGTAATTAGATATTTTACATCGGCTTCGCTCCCTACAGAAAATATCCCAGATGGATACACTTCTATTGTGGTGAATTCTTTACCCATTTTACCGAGCATTCCTTTGTTGCTTCTTGTAGGCATATGGACCAAAACAGGAGTGATGGCGTCTTTGTGGTTTATAGATAAGTTGGTACTTAATCCGCGGCCAAGAACTCCGTAGTTCCTATTTGATTCTAGTAATTTGAATGCACCACTTTTGATGGTAGAGTCTATAGATGTGACATAGTTGTAGTTCTTGTCTACTCCTTTGATTTTACCGTTCTTTTGTGTCTCTTTATATTCGAAGAGGCAGACTTCTTCTACCGTTTTCGATATACCTAAGATGCCTGGTATTTTTTTGATTTGGATTGTTTGTTCATCATTGATTTCGAAGTATTTACCTTCTGTGGGCAATATCTTCATGTCAGGATTGAACGAATTGTTAAGTCCTGAAAGAAGACTTTCAAAGCCATTAAAAACGGATAGAATTAAGATTAATGCTGCCGTACCTATTGTAATACCAGTCACAGATATCCATGTAATAATATTAATAGCACTTGTAGATTTTTTACCTAAAAGATACCGTTTAGCTATCTCATATGTGAAATTCATTTTGTAGTATTCTCAGTGTTAAAGATGAAGATCATATACTTTTTAAGTACTTCGGTAATTGGTCAATGATTTCAGACTTAGGATCATGAATTATTGCTTTCCATCCTGCAGAGATCGCTGCCGATACATTACTTTTTTTATCATCAATGAATAATGTTTCTGAAGCATTGATTCCTGTTTCTTCAATTACAGTTCTGAATATTACTTCTTCTGGTTTTCTCATCTTCATATTATGAGAATAGAACGTACGATCAAAAAATCGAGTATCAAAATCAGTAATATTATGATTGTTTTTAAGATCTCTCAGTACCCATTCGATATGTAACTCATTGGTATTACTGAGTATAAATACTTTGTAATTCTTTCTTAATTCTGATAAAAAATCAAACCTGTCCGGGTTCCACCCAAGAAGCATGGCATTCCAAGCTTTGATCAATTTATCTGGCTGTGGTGTAAGTGTTGTTGCTTCTTTTTGTAAGTGCCACAAGAATGTTTCTGTATTGATTTCACCCTTTTCGTAGCCTAGCATTACTTTGAATATATGAGCTGGAATATTCTCTTCAGTCATAGGGATTCCTAGAACTTCAGAAAGTTCTGAAAAGGTCAATTCTGGATCCAAATTGAGTAATACACCACCAAAGTCAAAGATGATATTTTTGATCATTGCAATTTATAATTAATTGAATCGCTAAGATATGTATTTTAAAAGACTAAATAGGATTGCATAGTATTATCTCTGATCTAGAACTGGTGGAATCGCCGAACTGCTGAAATTATAAAATAAGTCAGCAAGTGCAAATTTGCTACACCAACCTAAGCGTTTATTATGCAAAAGACTTGATCACTTTTGATATGACTCGAAAATTTAATAATTCAACTATTTACTATTTACTATTTACAATTTACTATTTACCATTAAGAAGTCGTATTCAATTCCTGCCCAGCATAGTAGCCTGTATCTATATCAAGAATCATTTTAGTGATATACGTAATCTGCCCCACATGGTAACTGAAGTGTTCGATTACATGCACTATGATTGACAAATTTGATTCTACGTAACATTGCACTGATTGACTTTTAGTAAGATCAATGCGCTCTATATTCTCTAAGATATTTCGAATGTCAGCTTCTAATTGATTAAGTATTGACGTAAGTTCGGTTTTTGATCTTTTGTTATTGGGGTCAAATTCTGTAGATCTTTGCCGTGTATCCAATGTATCAGACATCGTTGATATAAGCCATTGACGCACGTTACCATCAAGGTGCAAAATTTGATTGTTTATGCTGTTGGAATTTTCATTTGGACGATAGTATAGTTGATCTCCGTCTATTTTATCTATGCATGAGAGTATCCTGTGGATCCCACATTCTATAATGCGAGTTACTATTTCTTTTGATAAAAGCTGATTTATATTCATGCTATACAATTAGTGAATTACGATTAACAGAGGTATGCTCCCTCTTGATTGATCTCTGAGGTAAAGGTTTTGATCCTTATTTTCTTGGCGCTATATATCTTTTTTGCCCTTTCTACTATTTTCTCACTCACTAGAGAGTTATTAGTCAATGCAAACATAGATGGCCCCGCTCCGCTGATTGAGAAGCCAAGTGCCCCTTCTTCGAGCGCGGCTTCTTTCATTTTAAAGAATTCAGGTATCAATTGCGCCCGTTGTGGTTCTATTATTAAGTCTTGAAGTGACCTTTGTATAAGATCGAAATCAGAATTGTACATACCTATTATAAAGGCGCCAAGATTTCCGGATTGTGCTATATGTTGGTCCAAAGTTACGATGTCAGACAATATCGCTCTAGAGTCCTTTGTAAGTATCTCTACTTTGGGATAGATAACGACGACTTGCATCGCTCTAGGAATATACAGTTTATGAATATCAAGACTGGCATTATCTCTGATTAAGGTCATGCCACCAAGCAATGATGGTGCTACATTATCAGCGTGCCATGCTCCATCTGCTATTTGTTCTCCTGCAACTGCATGTTTGAGAATGTCTCTTTTTTGTAATCCTGTCTTAAAGAATTCATGAACCGCAAATACACCGCCAACTGCACTTGCAGCCGAAGATCCCAGACCACTACCAAAAGGCATTTTCTTTCGTATCTCCATTTCAATAGGTTCATCTTGGAGACCAAGTTCTTCTAGTAATCTTAATGCTGCAAATCCAGCCGTATTCTTTTCGGGATCTAAAGGGAGGCCCTTGCCACCAGTAATCTTTACTATTTTTAAGCCTTTCTTCGTGCCAGGTTTGATTAATACTTCATCACCGGGACCATTAATAGCAAATCCTAGTATATCATATCCTACCGCTACATTGGCTACCGAAGCGGGGGCCCATACTTTTACATGATCTCTTGCCATTGTTATTTCTCCTCTTTTGTTATTAAAATGCGAAAATATGTAATTTTGATGAGGAGCTGTTGATTCTAACTTAGAGTTAGGGTATTTTTTTAATACGAATGGCAAGTGTTCGTTATTTTCTTTTGTATGTTCGGAACATACATTGTGTATTTACGAACATGAATAAAGCCATTTCAAATATCAATAGCCCGAAGATAGAAAGCATACTTGGTAATCACTTAGTCAATATGGAGACTGAATTTTCAGTGGAGAGTAACTCTTTAGGGTTACTTATAAATCTAACGAGAAGCGGAAATGGCTTAGAGCAGTTGCACGTTATCTGTAATCCCCCATATTAGACCAGCCAAAAACTAGTAGAAAAAATACAAGTTTTTTAAAGGCAAATTAATTTCCCTAGCTAACGATTAAGCTTAAATATGTTAAATTTACAATGTATAAAG
>JBLHWH010000224.1:0-9648 GCA_047628935.1 Halioglobus sp.
ACAAAAAAGATCCGATTTCCGACCTTTAGGTTGGAAAAATTTTGGTGAATGCTCCATCCGCTTGCGGTGGGGTAGTCAAAATTTAGGATCTTTTTTACTAAATGACAAAAGTTAACACATCAAATGATAGATATAAACAAGATAGATTTTGACAAGAATAATGGCTTAGTTCCTGCAATTATTCAGGATGCTTCAACTGCGAATGTACTTATGTTGGGTTATATGAATACTGATGCGGTAAATAGAACTATAGAAACGGGGCTTGTTACCTTTTGGAGTAGAAGTAAAGCACGGCTTTGGCAAAAAGGAGAAGAGTCAGGAAACACACTAATGCTAGTTGAAGTCTCTCTTGATTGTGACAATGATACATTATTGGTGAAAGTAAAACCAAATGGCCCAACCTGTCATACTGGAGATGATACTTGCTGGGGTTTCGAAAATAGAGCGAATTTATTGTTTTTGGATGAACTAGAAAAGGTGATCAAGGATAGAAAAGATAATCCATCCGACCAGTCTTACACTTCTTGTTTATTCGCGAAAGGAATCAACAAAGTAGCCCAGAAAGTAGGGGAGGAAGCTATAGAATTAGTCATAGAAGCAAAGGACGATGATAAAGATTTGTTCTTAAATGAAGCGGCAGATTTGATGTATCATTTTCTGATTTTGTTGGTTGCGAAGGGATTTCGTTTGGAAGATGTTGTAAAGGTTCTAGAAGGGAGGAGTAAGGGATAAGAGTACATTGAAATTAAAAACGATTGATCCAATATCAACTTCGAGTATCATATGATATTACCGTCAATATCAAATTTCATATTTTTCTCTCCCCATGCATACATAGAATCTATAATCGGAAAAATGGAGTAACCTTTCTCGCTTATAAAGTATTCAACTCTTGGTGGAATTTCGGCATAGATCTTTCGTGTTATAAGTCCATCAGCTTCAAGTTCTCTGAGTTGTTTGGTGAGCATTTGTTTGCTGATTTTGGCAATACCACGCTTTAGTAGACCGAATCGATTTATGTCTTTCGATATTAAATACAGGACAATGGGTTTCCACTTACCTCCGATAGTTTGCATAGTATAGTCTACTGGAGATGCGGATCGAATTTGAAATTTTTTCATTTTTTATAAAATATAACTAGTTGGTAATCAATAATGGTATGTAAAACAACACTAGGTCATTTTTATGTAACTACTTTCAAAAGTAAGATTTTGTTCTAATATTTGCAGAATAAAATTAATAATTATGGCATTAGAAATAACAGATGGAAATTTTGAAACTCATGTACTTAATACACCTAAACTTATCGTTCTTGATTTTTGGGCACAATGGTGTGGTCCTTGTAAAATTGTAAGTGAAGCTATTGAAGATTTGGCAAAAGATTATAAAGAAAAGGCAATTATTGGTAAGGTTGATGTTGACATTAATCCAAACTTGTGCTCTAAATATGGAGTTCGAAATATGCCTACAGTATTGTATATACAAAATGGAGAAGTGGTTGATAAGCATATTGGCACTACAACTATGGCTGTACTGGAAGAAAAGCTAAAATCTTTTTTATAAATAACTGTATAAAGGTTTGAGGGACATTACTATGTAAATATACATTGCGTCTTTTTACATGGAAGGTCTCTATAGAATTGACGAACTAACTTTTTTTGGACAAAATACTAAATGCAGAAGATTAATTAATCTTCTGCATTTAGTGAACAAACTAACTTAGTATGTAGTCTTATCAGATTCATTAATTAGTGACCAAAACTTTGTGAGCGTCAACTATTTTATCTTTGTTCTCAATTATAACGACATACATGCCATTTGTTATTCCTGATATATCTAATTTATAATTATCCATTAAAGTTACTGACTTAAGATGCATTATAGTTTTACCAAAGATGCTTATTAGCTTAATATCATAAAGCTCATTATTGGTTTTTCCTTCAATAATTTTGAATGAGATATTGTCTCGTGCAGGATTTGGATATATTCCAAATTCTATAACTGTTTCAGAATCTTTCTCAACATTATTTCTTCTATTTGATTTGACAGGTAATAGAAGATCAGGTAATACGATTGCGATATCTGGAACATTGATGTTTTCGATACCAATTACATGGTCGTCAGACGAACATACACTTATTATTACATCATCAATAAATACCTGATCTGCATTGGCTGTAGCATCACATCTCAGTCTTATTCTTGTATTGTCACTAAGTTTTACATTATCTATCGTTACGGATTCATTGTATCTCATTTCATTATAGAAGTCAGTGCCGCTTGCCCAAGTTCTAACAGTTGTGTAAGAAGATCCACCATCTGTTGATATTTGTAACCAGAAGTCTTCACCATTCTCCATACTGTTGGGATAGTAAGAGAAATCGATGGTTACTTCATCATATGCTGATAAGGCTAGATCATTAGTCGTCATAGATGAAGATGCGCCACTGTTATCTCTTAATCTTATACTCCATTTTCCAGTATTCGCATGCTCAGTCACACGGGTGCAATCGGTGCTCCCATCATTCCAATTTCCATAGCCAGATTCAAATCCATCAGATAAGTCATCTGCACAAGGAACTTCTTCATCAGTCAGTATTATTGTGTAGTCTTCCACTTCTCCATAAGTGAATATTTGACATGGCAAGGCTGCATTATTGTATTGCATGGAAACCCTCATAGCGACCCCATCACGTGCTGTTATGTCATCTGGGATAGTTATAGTAGATATAATAGGCTTCACATCATTAAGCGATATTACTTCTTCGCCTTCATCATCGTAATCTCCGTCATTATTGTAATCAATCCATACTTTCCAAGATTCATTGAATGCACTACCAGTATGTCCTGGGAAAAGAGTGATCTCATATGTTTGGCCAATAACCAAATCAGTTTTTATATTGGAAAAGTCTTCATAACCACCATTGTTACCTGATATATTATCTATAGTATTCAGTGTGACTTGTTGTATATATTCATATGTAGTGTCAGTACCCATGGATGAACATGGAGAATGTCCGACATTGTTGGAATCTAAGAAGATACCACTCAGCGTTAATGTTATTATAAATAGGTTTTTTGTCATCCTATATCTCGTATTATATCCAAGTATTGAGGGATACTATTTCTAAGTAATATGATATAAGCACTTAAAGCCTGGCATGAAGGCATGTGACAAGAGTAGGGTATATACGCTAAGAAGCTGAACTCCTTATCTAAGTACTCAAGTTGGCTAATAAATATTTATATCCTTCAAAACAGTTTGCTCTATGTTTAGATCAGTGTTTTGAATATCGTAGAAGTGTAATTCAAATTTGTTGCCAATTCGAAGGAATGGCGATAGGAATCAATTTAATGTATACTATTTGGCACTTTTACTGAGATATATGATTAATATGCATATGGTTGTTGTGAATTCAGGTCAAGGACTTAGCATCGCTTGCAATTTATTGATCGCTGAATAAAGTCTTAATAAAGGAGGAATCTTTCCAATATATTTTCCAGTTTTTCCAGTTTTTTATATGAGTGCTGCTAGAGCTACAGACGGGTACTTTTCCTTTTCAAGGAAAAGTGGGTAGCGTTTCATTGAACCAATGAAATACATGAGTAAAATGCAAATTAGTCTAGCTAATAATATATTCGAGAGCTGATTCTAAAATGAAACGGTAGTGATGTAATTAAAGATTTAGATTATATCAAAATCATCAAATTGATTTTCATTAGTTTTTTCAAGCGCTTCCATGTAGTCTTTGTTCATGGAATTGAACCGAGTACTAACTTTTTGCATGAAATCAAATGTGAGTAATTGTTCAGCTGTACTTAGATCTTTTATACCAGATCCATCCCGAAAGACAAAGGATTGACTAACCAGTCGATCTTCGATCTGGATAGTCACTTTTTCATTCATTTTCAAAACTGTGATCTTATATACAGCATGTGGTATCTCGCCAATTATTCTCATTTTTTGTGTGTTTCAGTTATACTTGATGAGATTGCTTTATATAGTTCTTTGTCCAAATCACTGGTAAGCATATCTATGTGCGCATTGATAGTAGATTCGTCATTTCGCACAGCTGGTCCTGTTTGAGCTTCAAGGCTTCCTAGCTTTGCATGCTTAGCTATTGTTTGCTTTAATAATGGTTGGATTAATTCAATAGGTAGCTCGTTTTTCTCAAGAAATTCTTCAGATTTATAAATCAAATGATTCACAAAGTTGTTCATCATAACAGCTGAAAGATGAATCTTTTTTCTTTGGTCGTCAGAGATAATATTAACGTTTCCACTAATCTTATCCGCCAGTGCTGATAGTTGAGTCTCTACATTGTCATTATTCGAACTTATGCAAAAAGGAATATCTTCATAAGTCATTTTTCTGCCTTTAGTGAATGTCTGTACAGGATAGAAAACTCCAGCTGATTCGACATTTTCTAACACATCGATAGATTGGCTACCTGAAGTATGAGCGACTATTTTTGATTCTTTAATATCTGATGATAATGATGAAACGATTTCTGAGATAGAATCATCATTTACACAAATCAAGTAAAGATCTGCGGATGTAGGTATAGCTGACAAATCATCAAATAAATCTACTTTTTCTCCTCTCACACATGCTCTTGCATCTCTATCGTTTCTAGAATATAGACCAACGATCTCGCTGTCTGTTTTCCAAATTGCTCTTACCATGTGGTAAGCAACATTTCCTGAACCTATTATGAATACCTTCAAATTATTTATTTTGCACAAAAGTAATGTCGTATGTTGATATTTGATACTAATATGAAGAAAAAGAAAGTTTGAAGTTAATATGA
This sequence comes from Halioglobus sp., assembly GCA_047628935.1. Lineage (GTDB taxonomy): Bacteria > Bacteroidota > Bacteroidia > Chitinophagales > Saprospiraceae > CAJXUU01. The sequence continues at coordinate 4,812 of JBLHWH010000224.1, forward strand.
ATACGAAAATTAGACAAATCTTAGTAGAAACTGATCGATTATTGCATGATGCATCAGTCGAAAGTGATCGTATTTCGATGAAAGGCTATATGAAAAACCATTTTGATTTCTATGGTGTGAAATCTCCAGCGAGAAAAGATGTGCTCAAAGAAGTAAAATGTCATTTGAAAGAATTTGATAGGGAAGAAATTTTCACATTTGCTGAGGAATTATGGAATAACCCAAAAAGAGAGTCACAATACTTTGCGTTAGATTTTTTTTATTATAAAAAGAATTTTTGGAATGAAAGCTACTTGTCTAGAGTAGAAAAACTAATCACGACAAAGAGTTGGTGGGATGCGGTGGATGGACTTGCGCCCAATATAGCGGGATTTATTTTTTCTAAAGAGAAAAGCGTTAGACATCAATGGATTGAAGAATGGAATAATTCTGATAATATTTGGCTCAACCGATCAGCTTTAATTCATCAGTTAAGATATAAGTCTGATGTAGATCTCGATCTATTATTTGCCCTAGTAGAGACTCATATTGGTTCTAAAGAGTTCTTTATAAATAAAGCTGCAGGATGGGCGTTGCGCCAAGCATCTAAGTTTCATCCATGTCGGATAAAGGATTTTATTGATGATCATCCCAAGTTGTCAAATTTAACCAAAAGAGAAGGAAGTAAATACCTATGAATAACAAATACATCTATCTTCCTATTTCATTTGCGGTGTTACTAAGCATCGTGATGTTATCCCTAGAAATACCCTCGTTTGGACTAATGACAGGATTTGTTTCATTGCTTGTAACAGCTATTAGTTTATCTGTTATTCTTTCTGCTTTTATGTATTGGAAATATAGATCTAAGTTTGATGGAGAAAGTATGTACACACTTGTTGGTACTTGCTTGATATGCAGTTTTATCTTTTTCCTTGCTATAATCAGTAATTTTAATAGGAAATATGCAACCAAGAATTGCAAAACTGCATCTTACAGTATAGCTGCATATCAGGGAAGATATACTTCTGGATATGGAAATGTAAAAAAAGAAAAGCTCAAGGCCAATCAATGGATACTAAAAGTTAAAATTGATAAACAAATTGAACAATTTACACTCGAAAAAGATATTTGTAGTGGGAATTCTGTAACAAGGACAATGGAATTAGAGTTTTGTAGTGGTATTTACGCTACTAAATATCTAAGAATAGAATAAAAAATGTTTTCATCTTGGATACTGAGTCTTAACGCTTAGATTTGTAGTGGAGTAATCTAAGAATTCTGAATCATACCAAGCTGTAAGGCTTGGAGTTATTGGCAAGGCTCATTTAATTATTAGTAGCATTAGCTACAAATGAAAAAATAGCTAAAGACCAATGGCTGCAATGCTTGCTGTGATAGGTGATGAGCGATTTTTTGGATCACTTCATAATTTAAAATTTTAATATGTTTAGAAAGATAAAATTTGCAATTACAGCCCTTGCTATATTTTTGAGTTGTAATCTTGGCATAAGCCAGTTCGGTTATGGCCTGACAGCTAGTAATGATATATACCAATATTACCAAAATCCTTCCGATGAAACAGGGGAGTCTACTTCTGCAGGAAATGCACTACTAAATTTGGGAATAGGTCCCAAAATTTGGGTAGGAGGAGAGGGTTTTTCTATATCTTTAGAAGCACAAGCTACAATAGGCTTGACTAGTTTTTCAGTGAAAGATTATAAAGGACTCGGTACTACGTCCTTTCCAATAATGGCAAAGTTTAATTTTGGTGGACTTTCTGCTCTTGATAAAGAAGGAAAATTTGGATGGTCAATTGGAGGGGGTATTCAATATAGTAAGACTGAGCTCTATTATCTCAGCAATTCGTTTGAATCAAAGGGCGGAAAACGTGATTTATTCAAAAATTATGTTGGTCAAGTTGGATATGGATTTGGTATGAGTGGATTCTCAGCACACGGATTTGTGCGATTCGGTTATGATCCTGATAATAAATCGAAAGCGTTTAATATTGGTATTCAATATGATTTTAATCTTCCGAAATTGAAAGAGATTTCTGATCCTGAGAGCGAGTTATAATTAACACTAATCTAATCGATGTTCCCCAATAATTTATTGCCATACAATACTATGAGAATGAGTGCCAATACCAAAGGCATTATTCCGATCTATTCTGAGCAAGATGTATTTGAAGTGTTGGTTAAAGAGTTGTCACCACTTAAAATTATTGGTGGTGGAAGTAATATTTTGATAACAAAAGATCAAGATGCTTTCATCCTAAAGAACGAAATAAAAGGCATCGAAATTATAGATGAGGATACGGTTAAAGTACTTATAAAAGTTGGTGCAGGCGAAAACTGGCATCAATTAGTGATGTGGGCCATCAGTCATGATCTAGGAGGTATTGAGAATCTTGCACTTATACCCGGATGTGTGGGAGCTGCGCCAATGCAAAATATAGGAGCATACGGAATAGAACAAGAGTCAGTTTTTCATAGCTTATCAGCTATAGATCTTAATAAAGGTACCACTTGTATCTTTTTCAACGAAGACTGCAAGTTTGGATATAGAGAAAGCATATTCAAAAACGAAGCAAAAGGGAAGTATCTTATCACTCATGTAAATTACATCTTATCCAAGAAGCATAAATTAAATACGACATACGGAGCTATTAATAACAAGCTAGAAGAGATAGGCGTTAAAAATCCTTCGATCGCTGATGTCGCAAATGCAGTAATAGAAATACGGCAATCAAAATTACCTGATCCTAAAGTGATACCAAATACGGGTAGTTTTTTCAAGAACCCGATAGTTGCAATTTCAATTTTGGATTCTTTGAAAGTAGAATATCCTGAAATAGTGGCTTATCCAATTGATGATGAGTCGGTAAAAATACCTGCCGCTTGGTTGATTCAACATGCTGGATATAAAGGGGTAAGAGTAGGGGATGCAGGTACACATAAAAACCACGCTTTGGTTTTGGTGAATTATGGAAATGCTACGGGTGAAGATATGTTATCATTTGCTAAAATAGTACAGGATGGGGTTGAAGAGAAATTTGGTATTAGGCTTATTCCTGAAGTTAATATTTGGTAATTTTGAATACTTTATGTTGGATTTATTTTTTGTTTTGTTGCGTATAACATTAATTGCAATGTGATATTTATGTTTTCTGTTATTTGTTACTATATTGGTGTAATATTATTTAACTCAAATACATGACATGAAAAGACTCTACACAACATTTTTAGCACTATTTATATTAAGCGTGTTTGTCCATGGCCAACCAACTAATGACGATTGTTCTGCTGCTATAGCAATTGGAGAGGTAACGGATATGATGTTTTCAAACATTGATGCAACTACAGATGGACCTTATCATTTAGATTCACCTTGCCCAGGCGCAAGTGAAGATGGACAGGACTCTATTTACAATGATATGTGGTATGCATTTACTCCAACATTCACTGGTAATGCAGAATGGACTTTGTGTAATACTGCGGACTTTGACACAAAAATAGGTGTCTATAATGCAGGAGCTACGTGTCCATTAGCGGATTCTGATCTATTAACTTGTAATGAGGATGGATCTAATTGTGACAATGGGGAGTCTGCTGTTATTTTTCCTGTAGTAATGGGAGAGACATATTTACTTCGACTTGGAGGATATGGAGATACTTCTCCAGGACTCGAAGGGACGGGGAGTTTTAGTGTTTCTCAATTTATTTCTACAGTATCTAATGATTTTTGTTCTGATGCTATAGTAGTTGAACTTGGATCCATGCAGGAATTTACCACAGTAGGGACAATCACAGATGGACCTGATCATCCTGATGATTTAGCATGTTTTGGATTTGGATCGATAACGGCAACAAATGATATATGGTACCTTTATACACCAGATTTTACTGGATCAGTCATTTGGAGTACTTGCAGTATGATAACATTTGATTCTAGGTTAGTCGTTTATGGCCCAGATGTGTCTTGCCCAGTTCAGACGGATGACATATATTCTTGTAATGATGATGGTGGTGGATGTGATGGCTATTCTAGTGAGTTGTTTTTTAATGTAGAAGAAGGAAAAACGTATACGCTAAGACTTGGAGCATATAATGGTGATTCTGGTACAGGGAGTTTTGAGTTATCAAATGAAAATCCTCCAACTCCGCCAGAGAATGATTTATGTGCAAATGCTTTAGAAATTCCATTAACAACGGATATCGAAGAGCCTATTGAAATTGATGGTTCTACAGAAGATGCTCAATTTGACAATAGTAATTTTATTCTTCCTAATTGCTTAGGTAACTCAACTGGAGGAGAATTTGCGGATGTATTTTTTAGTTTTAATTCTGGTGGGTTTTCATCACTTGAGCTAAATGTATTTAGTTTCACACCAAATGGCCAATACTTCATAGATATATTTGAAGATTGTGCTACACCGGTTGATACTCTTGCAATCACGAGTAATTGTTTTTATTATGATTCAGAAGAAAATCCAGAATTTAGAGATACTGCATTAACTTTTCCTAATGTAGCAACTGATTATATCATAAGAGTAATCACGAGGACAACTTCTGATTTACCTGGTGATTTTATTATTTCTTTACGTGGATTAGAAACTGTATCAGTTGAGGATGAGCAATATTTTGGTGAAACATCATTTACACCAAACCCTTTGACGGGAAATAGTGGGTTTATATCTACAAACCTTAATCGAGTTTCAGATGTTGATTTGAAGATAACCGATTTGAATGGTAAAGTGATTTTAACTTCTTTATATCCAAATCAAAATAGTGGAAATAGTAAGTTAAAAGTAGACTTTCCAGAAAATACAAGTGGAATTTATTTTGTGACTTTG
>JBLHWH010000225.1:0-9630 GCA_047628935.1 Halioglobus sp.
TTTTCCAACCTAAAGGTCGGTATTCGGATCTTTTTTGTGATAAGGCGTTTTTATGCAAAAACATCTTTTTATGACTCCGACGCAAGCATCGGAGAATTTAAGTATTAAAACTCCTTTCGTATAGGGTCTTCTAGATCTCCAAGCCTAGATGCATTATGATTGTAACGTACCTTAGATGAGTTCTTTGATTTTCATAAGCAATAGACGCCAGAGTCAATTGACTATAAGCCGCAGAGCTCGGGCAAGGAAAACTCGAGACAAGAAAGATATATGTTTTATATCCAAATAAAATTTGACGTCCAATACTTCTCTAGATCTTGACTTGCTCATTCGTAAAACTATATCTTGCGCCCCGAATGAACATTGTAAAGAGATATAAAAAAGATTTTTCTGCTAACCTCAAACTGGCCCTTCCCATTATGGCTGGTCAGCTAGGCCAGATCACTGTATATCTTGCAGACAACATTATGGTAGGTAGATTAGGAGCTGTTTCTCTTGCCGCGGTATCATTCGCTGTTGCTCTTATAGCGGTACCTATTGTCGTTGGTATGGGTATTGCGTTTGCATTACCACCACTAGTATCAGAAGCAGATGGAGCAGATGAAAAGAAAAAGATATCGCAGTATTTCAAACATAGTCTTGTTGTAAATATTGGGATTGGTATCCTATCCTTCGGGGTGATGCTACTCAGCTTACCTTTTCTTCATCTTCTTGGCCAAGAACCAGAAGTAGTAGAGATAGCACGAGGATATATCTATTATTCTGCATGGGCAATGATTCCAATGATGATTTTCCTCACATTTAGATCATATGCTGACGGTATGTCTGAGACCATGCCACCTATGATAGCTATGATAGCGGGAAATGTGATCAATATTGTTCTCAACTATATATTTATCTATGGTAAGTTAGGTATGCCTGCATTGGGAGTAGATGGGGCAGCATTATCAAGCCTAGTGGCTCGGATATCAATGGTTGTTATTCTGATAGCCATTCTATTTAATTGGAAAGATCTTTGGAAATATATTAGTGAGTGCGATTTCACCAAGTACCAAACACTAATCTTCAAGAAGATATTTAAGCTTGGTATCCCTACATCTTTACAAATGTTCTTTGAGATTTCAGCATTCTCAGGGGCTGCATTAATTATGGGTATGGTAAGTAGCGATGCGCAAGCCGCTCATCAGATAGCAATCAATCTATCTTCTATCACATTTATGATTTGTAGCGGATTGGCTATGGCATCTACCATACGAGTTGGGAATCAGCTAGGTAAAAAGGACTATTCCGCTATGCGCGATGCTGGTATTTCTGCATTTCTCCAAGTAGCTTTGATTATGGGTATTTTCAGCGTATTATTTGTTTTGCTCAGACACGTTATGCCCCTGATATATATAGATGATGAAGTTGTTATAGGTCTAGCTTCTACATTATTAATTTATGCTGCAATTTTCCAAATACCTGATGGCCTGCAGGTGGCTGCATTGGCCGCATTAAGAGGTATTCAAGATGTAAAAAGGCCTACATTAATTACCTTCTTCTCTTATTATATTTTTGGTATTCCTATCAGTTATTTTGCCGCATTACATTGGGGCATGGGGGCTACAGGAGTATGGCTAGGTCTGCTTGTTGGACTTTTTATTTCAGCATCTCTACTTATTTATAGGTTCCATAAACTATCAAGAGTTAATTTAGACCTATCCGTTTTAGAGACTGCAAAAAATAGAGAATTTTAACCATTCTAAAGAACAAAATTTCACCTTATAAATAAGTGTCTTTTTTGATACGATCTCATTTGTATTCTTTCACTAAAAAAAGGATAATTAATTAATCAGTTTTCAAGAGCTCTTCCATTGCTTGATCTCCCTTCATTTTAGCATGATCAAAAGCAGAATTCCCTCTAGCATCTTTAATATCAAGATTCGCACCTTTTTCTATAAGCATTTTAGCGATTCTTAGTTGACTGAAAGTCGCAGCATAAATGAGAGGAGTTGCATTATTGTAATTGGAAACATTTACATCCGCTCCTGCATCAATTAACAATTTAACTATCTCCAGATTACCTTTATATGTTACCCCCATCAAAGCTGTATTACCAGCACTATCTTTCTGATCAATTTCTACTCCAGAATGTATCAGTAACTTGGTAGCATCAACTTGCTGCCCATAAGTAGCCAAAACAATGGGCGGAAACCCTCTTTCATCTTTTTCATTTATACAATTGGGATTGTTTTCAATTTCTAATTGAATTGTTTTGATATCTGCAGACCTTATATAATCATGAATATTTGCCATATTTTATCTTTTCTATTTAATAAGTCTGTAATATAATATAAGTATTATTTATACTTTTGATCTTTACATAATATCTACTTATAATGAATAAGCCCCAGCTAGAATATGCTCTTGCACTACAGAAACATGGAAACTATAGTAAGGCAGCTAAACACTTAGGCATTACACAGCCTGCGTTGAGTCTTCAAATAAAAAAACTTGAATCATCTCTTGGAATATATCTATTCGATAGATCCAAAAAACCACTTTCTGTAACATTCGAGGGTGTGAAATTCTTAACAAAAGCACAAGCGGTAGTTAATCAATTCACTCAATTAGAATCATTTGCCCAATCGCTCAAGGAAGATTTTGCTGGCGAGATTGTGGTAGGAATTATCCCTACTCTCTCTCCATACTTAGTGCCTTTATTTATCGGTAGCTTAAATGAGAAATATCCCCTGCTAAAAGTCACAATCAAAGAAGCGATTACAGAACAAATAATAGAAGGTGTTACTAACGGGGAAATCCAGCTTGGAATAGTAGCTACACCAATCATAACAAGTAGGAAGTTTGACATTCAGCCTCTATTCTATGAATCATTTCAACTATTTATTTCAGATGATCACCCATTGTCGTCGCAAAAGACTATCGATTTAGATAATATCATACCTGATGATATTTGGCTCCTTAAAGAAGGAAATTGCTTCCGAGATCAAGTGAATAATATCTGTGGATTTTCTAAAAAGAATAGCTCCAATCAAAAATTCACATATGAATCTAATAGTATTGAAGCATTGTGCAGAATAGTAGAGTATCAAGGTGGTATCACATTCCTTCCAGAATTATCAACCATCCACTTGAGTGAAGAAAGGGAAGATATGCTTAAGGATATAAGCGGTCACAAAAGGGTTAGAGAAATCAGTATGCTATCTATTCCGAATGAAACTCGAATTAGATTTATTGAGAAAATCAAAGAATCTATCCAAAGTAATATCCCAAGTAGTATGCTCAGTGATCAAAATAGAGAGGTGATTGACACGGGCGTGGTTATTTGATAAGCATTGGAGGTTGATGAATTAAAAAATATAATGTTTCGAGCACTATCTATAGGCAGCCTTCGATTAGTTTATAGCTTTACAAGCTATAAACTAATTCCTATTTATGTAAAATTATACTTACATTTTATTTCTTGTATTATCTAGCATTTCTGGAGCCATAGGCCAATGCAAATTTCCTAATTCTGATTTTGAAGACTGGACTTTACAACCTGTCATTTTATCTGATGGCGCCTCAGGTGAAGTAGAAGGAACGGCCTTGTCACCTGATGGTGTAGTGCCTTTTATAAGATTATTGTTTCTTACTTTTGCCTCTTTTGGAGACGCTTCCGTAGGAGAAGCACTGCTCGATGATCCGCAAGGAGTTATCGGTTTCGATCAATCTACAGATGCCTCAACAGGAGATTCCTCTATAAAACTACAGGCAGGATACAATATCGAATTGGCTGATATATACAGCTTTACACCCTGTACTGAAGTTCCAGAAACGTTTAGTTTGGATGTAAAACATTTCGGCAATACAAATGATACTTTGACAGTTTCCTTAATTGTGGATAAAGGGCTAAATGAGGTACCACAGGACGAAGAAGATTTGGAGAATATCCCTGCATATGTATTCGAAAGCTTTGTATTTAATTCTGATAGTGCATGGTCGACTATTAATCTACCTGTGATAGAAAATTTCAAAGAAGATGTTGATACCGCTTATTATTGGATAATTGCTGAGACTTTTGGTGATCGTTACTTTCTAATTGACAACATAAGAATCAATGAAGACCTTAATCCACCTGTAGAAGCACCCACTGTTATATTAAATGAAGTTCAAAGTGCTAATAATTATGTAGAACTCTACAACTATGGTACAGAGCCTGTGGATATTTCTGATATCTATATTATCCACAATCTTGAAATAGAAACTATTGGTGGCACTCCTATTATCTGTCCATTTCAATCTACTATTATAGCACCTGATGACTATCTCGTAGTGTCAATCGGGAATATATCAAATGAATTTGGTGAGCTTGCATTAAGTACTTCTGCAGACATAAATAGTGGCGAAGACTTTTTTAGTTATGTTTCTTGGGGGTCACCCCATATGTTAGAAGCATTAGCAGTGGAGAATAATTTATGGACAGCTGGCGAAGTAGCACCCGCATTTTTTTGAATTAGGGTCACTTGAATACGATGGGGAAGGAATCTCAGGTTCTGACTGGATCATAGCGGGAGAAAACTCTCTTTGTGATTTAAATTTCACTGGTTGTGAGATAATTTCTGCGACTATAGAATTTTCAGGTGAAGATGAAGTATTTTGCCTATGTACAGACGAAATGGAATATCTCTCAGTAAACTACTCTGGAGGGTCTCAGTTTATTTTAGGAATAATCACAAACGACCAAGGTCAAATAGTTGCTATCTCTGAAGGCGACAATAACTTCAACGATTTTAACTCAGTTTGTTCTGAAGAGGAGTTGACATTTTATGCTCTAAGTTATAATAACGAAATTACAGGTGTAACAGTAGGAAATAATATCGCAGATATTGTTGGTTGCCATGCCTTTTCAAATCCTCTACCGCTCGTAACTTCTAACTTACAGCCATTTAATTTAGAGCTGACTGTAGATGGTCAAGCTGTAGTTAATGAATCGCTCCAAATCTGTTTATTAGATGGCATTATAGAAATATTAGATTTTACAACTAATGCCACTGATGGAGACCTAGTCTATTTCGTACTCGACCAATTTGATGATGTTGCATTACAAATAGAGTCAAGCACTACAGATCTTATGGGTTTAGAACCTGGAGACTATACTATCGTAGCATATAACTATGAAGGTACACTTTACGATTCTGAAGGCTCATTTGTAAACATCGAAGGCTGCTTCCAAATATCTGACTATGACTTTGTCCTTACTATTCTTGGGCCACAAGATGGTTGTTCTACTGCGAGCGAAGACTTATCAGTAATTGGGTTGTCACTCAAATCTAACCTAGTATCTACAACCTTAGACATAGAAAATCCAGAGAATCGGCAATACACATATCGCATATTCAACTTATCAGGATCGAACCTTCTAAGTGGTAATAGTTCTACATCAATAGAGTCTATCGATGTATCAACTTTTCCTGCAGGCATGAATATTGTCAGTTTTGTAGTTGATGGCCAACAATACCGATCAAGGTTTATCAAGCAATAATTAAGATAATAATTAAGATAATAATTAAGATTTATTCCCTCATTAGAATTCTAATGGGGTTTTTTTTGATTATTAGTTTTGACTCCTAACTAAAGTATGATACCTCCTATCGATCTCCTAAATTATCTTGTTTTCATTAAGTTATCTAAAGTTGTCTTCTGTACTTCTCGGCACGAAACACTCCTTGTGCCATTTGTATTTGATAATCCCGTATAATATTAAGAGACTATTCAAAGAGAGGCGAGATGTAAGAGTGGTATCAGGTATGGCTTTCTTAGAAAACACCCGATTCTTGTAAAGAAAACGCGCGTTAAAAATACAGATGTGGCAATAGTGAATGCGAAGCAATCACTCACTCCGAACTGTATCCAATACTAGTAAACTTAGCTACAGCGAATATTTTTAACGATGGATATATCTGAATAAGTCCCAATATATGCGGAAATTAAGAATTCAAATGGTATTAGATGCCGCTCCCAATTCAGATCACTTAATACAACTACTTTCATTTGATGAGCGCTGTAAGTTTTTGTTTTAGATCTTGAAGTGTATGCATACCTTTCCCTTCGTACTTTCGCTCTCCATTTTGATATATCATGACAGTAGGTATACTCCTAACCTTAAGTTTTTGAGATAGAGGTTGATTCTTGTCTACATCAATTTTGATAATTCTCACTGTATCACTCATTTCTTCTTTGAGACGATCAATGATAGGTGCAAATTGTTTGCATGGACCACACCAATCTGCATGAAAATCAATGAGAAGTGGTGTATCACTATTGATGAGATCCTTGAATGAAGATTTTGCCATTGGTTAATTTTAATTATAAAAATACGCAAGTTGTATTCTCTAGCACTAATTATCTATATATTTATCAAAGTGATTTAAATAATCAAAGCTAAAAGTGATGATAATTCGTCTTCTATTTCTTCTATTTGTTGTTGGAACCATGGTTTCTTGTTCGTCAAAAAAGAGATTCGAAGTAAAAAAAAACCATTCTAAGCATGAGTTGTCTCAAAATTATACCAACCTAAAGCAAGACTTACATTGTGGTGAAGAACCTATCGTAAGATTTGCTAATTTCACTTTCGATAAAAAAGATAGTCTAAAAATATCTGTAGATATTACTACCAGCCTTGCGGAACAAAAAGTAACAGGTTCCATCTTAATTCTACTTGATGAATACGAATTAGAATATGCAAACAATCCTACCTCAAAACAATATGTAGAGACGTTAGAGCTAGAATCTCACTCAAGGTACCCGCATCAGTTTCGAAGTCGTCAAAGTCTTGCCAACATACTGATCAGCTCTGCTACAAGGAAAGCTGTGACACGAGATTCACAAAAACAATACTGGAATACCGTATCTATAGTCATAGAACCAGAAGATGAAAGTTTAATATTGGCTTCATTAGATGTTTTCTTCTCCATCAAAACTAAGAAGTGTAAGTTAATGATCTATCCATCTTATGACCAAGTAAAAGAATTGAAGAGGTTTTTACGTTGATATTTCTATATGTAGTTACTGTAGTAATTAGTTTAATGAAGTAATAGATATTTTAAATGTTACTTAACCGAAAACATAAGGCTTAGTCCATAATAAACCAAATGATAAAACTGAATAAACACAAATTGCATGTTTCTTTCACCTACCTAATAGCAACAGTTTGGATTGTAAATGGACTTTTCTGTAAAGTCCTAAACCTTGCACCAAGACATGAGCAAATCGTTGCGCGAATACTGGGAAGCACTTACTCTAGACCCCTGACTATAGCCATCGGTTTTTCAGAGATTATTATGGCAATTTGGATATTGAGTAAATACAAGTCAAAATTGAACACTTTCGTACAAATAGCTGTTATAATACTGATGAATATCATAGAATTTATGATAGTACCAGATCTATTAATGTGGCATAAAGCAAACATCATCTTTGCTGTACTTTTCTCTTCGCTAGTGTATTATAATGGTTTTAGATTAAACTTAAAATAAGTCCCTATGCTACCATTCTTAAAAAATCATCCATTCGCAGTTGACGCATACTTTAAGAGTTCTCATGTATTGACATATGCTGTTCCTAAAGCTCAATTAGAGCGTCTTATTCCAGAATGTTTGGACCTCGATACATTTGATGACAAATGGGGTTTTGTAGCAGTAGCTATGGTACAAACCAAACATCTTAGACCCAAAGGATTCCCAAAAATTATGGGAAATGATTTCTTTCTTATTGGATATAGAGTTTTTGTACGTTTCAAAAACAGCAAGAATAAAATACTGAGAGGATTGTACATCTTGAAGTCAGAAACAGATCAAAAGAAGATGCAATTTTTTGGCAACCTATTTACACACTACAACTATACTACTACTGACATTACCATGGTAGAAAATCAAGAGTCTCTAGAAATCCGTTCAGAAAAATCTAACTTTTATATACAGTTATCCAAGGAGTTTAATAACGTTGATTTACCGAAGAACTCTCCATTTTCTGAATGGAAGGAAGCAAGAAGGTTTGCTGGACCACTCCCGTTTACATTTACATATGATGATAAGAAAAAAGAAGTCTTAGTCATAGAAGGCGTGAGGTCGAACTGGAAACCTAGAGCAATAAATGTAATAGACCATGATTTTGAATTCATCAAATCAATGGGCTTTCAAGGAGCAGTTCTTGCCAGTGCTTTTGTAATTAATGATATCCCATATTCTTGGAAAAGTGGAAAAATAGAATCATGGAAAAAGCCCTAAAACAGAACATTCAAAGAAGGAAATTTCAAGGTGTCCTAAATATATTGAGCTTCAATAGACATTTCTACTATTTCGGGTTTGCAGCTTTGATTCTCATCCTGGCTGGACTCTACTTTTTAGAATTGCCATCAATCCTGAGTATTCTTGTGATAGTCGGATTTGCATATGGACTATTGATGCCTTTGATTGTTTCGGCATATGTTTATGACTATTCTGGGTACTACGATTTGCAATGGTTGGATGACTTTATTACTGAAAAGACAAAGGCGATGAACATCATAAATATCAATGCCGGATTCGATGAAACAAGCTTTCTTATTAAGAACAAATTGATCAACTCACATCTAAAAGTCTATGACTTCTATAACGAAGCACAACATACAGAACCTGCCATCGTAAGAGCAAGAAAAGTTAGTCTCACATACCCAAATACACAACAAATAAAATCAGATCATATCCCTTTAGAAAACAACTCCACGGACATCCTCTTTCTACTATCCGCAGCTCACGAAATCAGGGAATTTGGCGAAAAAGTAGACTTCTTGAAGGAATGCAGACGAACGCTCAAACCTAATGGAAAAATAATAATGGTAGAACATCTCAGAGACACACCAAATTTCTTAGCATTTACGATCGGTTTCAATCACTTCTTCTCAAAAAAAGTATGGAAATCGGCACTGATCAATGCAGGGTTTAGTAATATAAATGAGAAGAAATTCACACCTTTTATGTCAATTTTTGAATGCTCAACTTAAACCACAAAGCATGTATGAAACACTAGAATTCCAAATGCGTATTACAGGGATCTTACTTATAGCACTATCGTTAATTCATGTTATTTTTCCCAAGTACTTTAATTGGAAGCAAGACCTCAAACCATTAAGTTTGATCAATAAACAGATGATGATTACGCATACATTTTTCATCGCATTAACTGTTTTACTTATGGGTCTTCTTTGTTTTAGTTCGGCAAATGACTTAATAGGAACCAAGCTAGGAAAAACAATATCCCTAGGTTTTGCTATTTTCTGGACAATAAGACTTTTTATTCAATTCTTTGGTTATTCGTCTGACCTATGGAAAGGCAAAAAATTCGAAACTGTAATGCATATTCTGTTTAGTTGCTTTTGGTTATATTTGAGTGTTTTGTTTTGGATGAGTTATTTAGGATAAAACTGATCTATCTTGATAAACTAATAGAAATCGAATAGACCATGATTCCAACAGAATTTGTACCAAGCGTCTATTTAATAAGAATCCTGCCATTGTTGTTGCATTCTTTTTATTTTTTTGACGAAACAAAATTAATAAAACAGCTTTACTTTTTGTCGCTTTTTCTTTCCCCAGCTCCCTTTGTCCTAGG
>JBLHWH010000226.1:0-9629 GCA_047628935.1 Halioglobus sp.
CTGAAATGAGGGTAGGCCAACAAAATACGGCATCTAGATATTTTCACTACTCATTTCAATTGTTTGTCTATCAGTCAAATTTAGTGTGTGCTGCATAAACATCGCACCAATTACAATACGCAGATCAACACATGATCTACCCATAACACTACTCATGTTCTTAGAATAGATAGCTGCCATTTTATCCCAAGGTAAATTTTCCGCTAATCTTACCCATCTATTAGTGGGATCCAGCTCGTTTTGAAATGGAGTTTTACATAGTTGATTTGGAACCGAACTTTGATCTGTATATTTTATCATAATTAATGTACGTATTAACTTACAATATACGAAAAAGCCATGTGCTTAGAGCAATGAATATGAATTTATTTACACTTAATTAACTGACAGTAAGTATATTAGATAGATAATCAGCAAGCACTATTTAATGATAGGAGCGGATCCTACGACCGATATATTCCAATTGAAAAACGATACGAATATTTCTTCAATAATCATATACAATATTGTAGGGAGACAAATTTATACATTCAACCATAGAATAGGAGAGGTTCGCAATATTTCTATACTAAAAACAGGTATGTATCTAGTAGGGCTGAGAAATCAAGATAGTGCAGTTGTGAGAACAATACGATTGACTAAACGGGAACTGAAAATGAATAAACGAACTACCAAATAACAAAGCCTAGCTAAATCAAATTAGCTAGGCTATATGTATATGTCTTTATTCGAAATGATTTACATCTTATTTCTTACATAATCCATAAATTCGTTTCTACGTGCTTGATTTTCAAATTCACCACTATATTCTAAAGTAACAGTTGTAGAGTGTGGATCTTCGATTCCTCTGCTTGATACGCAATGGTGTTTAGCTTCCATAGCAACGATCACATCTTTAGTGTCTAGTGCTTCTTTGAGTGCTTCTACGATCTGTCTTGTTAATCGTTCTTGTACTTGTGGTCTCCTAGCATAGAAGTCTACAATTCTATTAATCTTAGAAAGTCCGATTACTTTTCCAGTAGAGATATAAGCTACATGTGCCATACCCGTAATCGGAAGGAAGTGGTGCTCACAAGTTGATTCTACTTTGATATTTTTCTCTATCAACATCTTACTATATTGATATACGTTATCAAACAGTGAAATCGATGGTTTATTCATCTTATTGAGCCCTTTAAATTTCTCTTTGATAAACATCTTTGCAACTCGTTTGGGAGTCCCAGCAAGGCTATCATCATTTAAGTCTAGACCAATGGTTTCCATTATCACTTTGAAGTGCTCAGCAATTACATCTATTTTTTCATTGTCACTTAAGTCAAATGCATCAGTTCTCAAAGGAGTTTCGATGGAAGTCATCACGTGATCAGCTCCTATTTCGTCATCATTTTTCACTGATGTATTCTTTGTGTTCTTTAACATGGGTATGTCATTATTTTTATCATGCTATTATCGGCACGCAAAGAGATTAACATGATTAACTAAAAATATGTTCAACAAGTGATTAACAAACTAATATATTATATAATTTTTAACAAAGGGAAAAGGTGTTGAAATCACATTAGCAAATTGAGGGAAGAAACAATTAACTGCCTTTTATTTCATTCCAAGTAGTAAAGAGCACATCTTGGGAAGGCTTGTTTTTCTGAGGACTTCTAAGTGGTTCTACCTCTTTTAGTGTGTTGTGCATATCAGCTGGGAGTGACTGATAGAGTTTTGTGCCCTTCGTTTTCCAAGCTATCATCTCATCTGTAACCGTTTTGATCACTTTTGCGGGATTTCCAACCACTAGACTTCTTTTTGGGATGATTGAATTTGCCTTAACAAAAGCCATCGCACCAATGATAGACTCTTCTCCTACTTCAACATTGTCCATGACAACAGAATTCATACCGATCATACAGTTTCGACCAAGATGTGCTCCATGTATTACAGCTCCATGCCCAACATGTGTACCTTCTTCGAATATTACGGTAGTACCGGGGAACATATGGACAGTACAATTCTCTTGTACGTTACAACCATCCTTTATGATAATCTCTCCCCAATCGCCTCTGATCACAGCATGGGGGCCAATATATACATTTTTACCAATCGTCACATTACCAATAATTGTGGCTTGAGGGTGGACAAAGGCACTTTTGTCTACAACAGGAATGAAATTTTTAAATTCGAAGATCATTTTATAATTGTTTTCAAGTTTATGAGTCGTCAAAAAATGCCTAATTATCTAAATCGAATACAAAGATCATAGGCTCACTTCTTTTAGCCGTTTCACAATTTCGAATACGGCAGGACAGACTAAAGTATTATTAGCATTCATTTTAGATCTACGGCTGAATCCGAATTGATTTGTATGTGGATATTCACGACACGCTTGTGGTCGTACTTCATAGATCTGACAGGTATTGTCTTCATTCAAAAATGTGCATGGAACTCTAGCAATCATCAATTCTCCATTGATATCCTCTATTAGGTATTTTCTTATAAATGTCTTAGGTGGAATAGATAAATGTTTTGCAATCCTCTTTGCATCAGGTCGAGTCACCAAAGCAGGCGTAGTTTTACAACAATTTGCGCATTGTAAACAGTCTACTTTCTTGAAAACTTCATCATGTAAATCAGATGCTAAACTATCCGTAGATTTGTTTTTAGGTATTGATTTAAGAAATGTCTTGTTTTCATTAAGGTCTTTACGAGCATTTGCCTTCCAATCTGCAACTATATTTTTCAAAGTACTTATTTAGTAAGTGCAATTTTTCTAGTAAGGATAGAATTACCTTTTCTAAGCGTAACTAAGAATACTCCACTTTCCCAGTTATCTGTAGAAATATTTTGGTTTCTATTTTTTGTTTTAGAATGATAAACTAATTTTCCAACTACATTGGTGATGTTTATTTCTACATCGATTCCATTTTCATTTTCTATAGATAGATTATCACCACCCGTTAATAGAGTAGGTCGTATTTTGATCTCTGCTAATGATTCTTCTATTACATTGGTTTCTGTATCCGTAGTTTCAAACGCACCGGAAGCTATATATTCATTACAAAAGTTGTACTCATTGAAAGCTTTGACTCTGAAATAGTGTTTATGGTTTTCAAACTTTAATTCTGGTAAGGTTATATAATTAGTATTGATAATAGTATCAAACACAGGACCTGCAAAACTTGCTAGTCTAGTAACTTGTACCATAAACAAGCTTGCATTCTCTACTTCTTCCCATTCTAGGTATACATCTTTGTAATATACTTCAGCAAGGAACTCTGGAGTAATTACAGATACTTCATCATCTGATGTTGGGTCTATTACATTTTCGTTTCCAAGATAATTAGGTTTCTCATCTATTAAGTTCGCTCGCATTGCAGCTATCTGTTCCGGAGAGAACCTGCTACTACAATTATCAGATGCATATGACATAATCAATGTTCCATCAGATTTGAAAGTCTCTCCGTTTGGATCCGTTTGGATTTCTGAACTTTCTAATGTAGAACTATTACAATTCCATCTGTACGCCAAATAATCAGGTTTAGTATCACAGAATCCATCAGCCGCAAAATCACAGTTACTACCATCTATCTTTTCTACGTAAGCTGTATCTATGATGATTGTGTCAAGTATCAATGTATCTTGGAAGTAGGTATAATCATAAGTGACTCTTTCGGGTGCAGGATCAGAAAAATTATGAGAAACTGAATTGTCATGGCTTACACCACCTTCCCAGCCCAGAAATGGATGAGGGAGAGATAAATTGTGTCCTATTTCATGTGACCATGTGTGATCGTCTGGCTGAGCACAGTTAGTGCTTAGTGCTATACCTGCATATGGTAAGTTGTATCCGCAATTTCCAGCTGCATTCTCCATGATATATGTGTTGATCATGTTTGGTTCGTTGTTAGCAAACATCATCTCCGCTCCTTTGAGTACTGATTGATGATCAGCGTATTCGGTCGATTTCAGATACTTAACTGGTGTTGCCAAATAAAATTGAATTTCTGATTCTTCAAAGTCCTCATTCAAAGTACATAAAGCTTCCATCAATGCAGGTGTACTTATGAAATCCAATCCTTGATTTGTACCAACTAAAGTAACAGACATTGGAACCCATAGTACCTCTCCACTTCTCTTTTGATAATTATCTGGGCTTTTCTGGTAGCTTTTCAACCATTGTGATTTATACGAAGGTGATCCGCATGGTGCTAAATTTTCTTTTTGTCCAAAAGATGATAAACAAATGCAAGATGCTAATAAAGTAAATAGGTATTTCATAAGTAGAATTAATAAGTAAAGCCGAATATAGGGAATAAATAGATAATGAAACCGATGGGAATTACTAATAATAATATCATACTCTCGAGAATGGAAGAAAGTAAACGTCTTTTTATTATAAAGAGACTTTCAATAATTTACATCTAAGTATTGGGTATATTATGACAATGGAGATCATTTTTTGTAGTTAATCCTTATCGTAAATAACCAAAACCTTCATAGAAAAAGCGGAATCCATAGCTAAGTATGATTCTTTTTACTAGATCAATGTGAAATCAATAAATATTACCCCGCAAACGAAGTCAAAAATGACTCAAATGTTTTTTTATTGGCTCTAGACACCATTATATTTACTCCATTGCTCAATGCGACAACCCCCCCATCGGTCCGTGAATAATTCTCTATATAATTTACATTGATAAGTTTTGACTGGTGCACTCTAAAAAATCCATGACTATGAAGCAAATTATCAAAGTGTTTTAATGTTTTAGATACTAGTACAGAATCTTCATTTTGTAAATGTATTTTAGAGTAGTTACTATCCGCTTCACAGTAAATAATATTCTCTATTTTTATCATTTTGAAACCATGCTCAACGGGGACAGCGATTTTATTAAAAACAGAATTGGGTGATTTTATTTTGGAGTAAATCTCATTAATCATTGATTTTTCGAAAGTCTGAGTTCTTTCTTTTGTTCGTTCTAGTGCTTCTTCTAATTGCTCTCTTGAGATGGGTTTTAATAAATAATCTACGGCATAATATCTAAAAGCTTTCAACGCATAATGATCATAAGCGGTCGTGAAAATTATATGAGCCTGTATATTGGGTATGCTATCCAAAAACTGAAATGCATTCATCCTAGGCATCTCAATATCTAAAAAGATAACGTCAACTGTATTTTTTTCTAAGAAGATAAGTGCCTTTTGTGGTTGAGAAAAAGTACTTACTATTTCTATTTCAACATTCAACCTTCTTATTTCATATTCAAGGACTTCGATGCAATTGATTTCATCATCTATTATTATAGCTCTAATCATAGATTTTTGGATTTAATATTTGGGGCAAATAGATACGCACTTCTGTGCCTATAGCATGTCCATCTTTATCAAATAAGTCGATGGTTTGGACATCAGCTTTTATATTATACATTTGATTTATTCTTTTGAATCGATCATTTGTTATTTTCAGACCTAGCGACTTTTTAGAGCTTACATTTCCTTTTTTTAGACTTTCAGATTTATCTCTACCTACTCCGTTGTCTCTGATAATGCATAGAATACCTGTATCCTTAGACGCTACTATAAATGAGAGGTGGCGTTGACCTTCTTTGTTCATAAGCCCATGCCAAATAGCATTTTCTACATAAGGTTGTAGCAGTAATGGAGCAACAAAAAATGACATGTCTACTCGATCATCTATATCCACTAAATAATCAAATGAATGATTGAGTCTCCTTTGCTCCATCTCTACATATAGACTGAGCATTTCTATTTCTTCTGATAGATACAAAAATTTCTTCCTAGAGTTCTCCAAAATCATCCGCATGAGAATGGAGAACTTTGTTAGATAGTCTGCTGCTTCATCCTTTGATTTCGAAACTACATAATTCTTGATCGAATTTAATGAATTGAATAAGAAATGTGGATTCATTTGGCTTCGCAGTGCATTCATTTCTAAATTGAGCAATTGTTGTTTAAAGTCTTTCTGGTCTCTTTTTCTCCCACTTATCATGGCATAGCCAAATGATAAGATACAGATGATAGCTAGTAACAGAAATGTCCTAAACCAGGTTGTTTCATGAAAATACGGTTTTATATAGAATCGCTTTACGGTCCCTTCCAGCACCTCACCTCCATATTCTATCTTACCAAAAATTTCATAATTACCATATGAGAGTTCCGCTAGGTTTACTTCACCATCCACTGTCATATTCCAGGCCTCATCATTATTCAGCTTGTAGAAGTATTTCTCCGGAGTGTTATAATTTCCAGCTTTCATGCCTAAATTAAATTGTATCTTCCTCTGGTGAGGCTCTAGAATTATTATATCTGTCGATAAAAAAGTATCAGCAATTGACTGATCTTCTATCTGTAAATGTCTAGCAAACATCCTTTCTGCTCCCTTTTTACCGTAGAGTGCTTCCTGAGATTTAACTAAAAATTTATTATAATTAATATATGATAAATGCCCATTATGATCAACACCCACAAAAGAATAACTATGATCTACCAATTCTTCGGAATAAGAAATAGGGACTTCCTGTATGTCAAGTAATGGATGATAATAGTGGATCTTATTGTGTATGTAGGCTATAAATACTCCACCCTCATAAGGCAATAAATTTCTAATGTGATGATTCTTGTTTTTTAAGAAATTCTTATTTATATGAGTCCATTTTTTGTTGCTTTTATTGTAAGCATATACCTCTAGATGATTAAGTAGTAGGTAGACTATATCCTTTGTCACCGCCATAGAGTTTCCTCTGTCTTTAGCGTCTTCAAAAGGCAATGCATCACAACCGTCTATCTTTTGAGCCTTTCTTTCTCGCTTCTGATAAGAGTATAATCCATCTCTGGTAAAAAGCCACAGTAGATTGTCATCTTCAGTATCTTCTTCGATGTGTAATACATGTGCATTGGTAGAATAGGGGTCAATTTCTACTTTATTTACCAATGAATCATATCCTATAACTTCTCCACTTTCTTTCTCGTAAATCCATAATCCAGTCTTTGAGGCAAAAATCATATGGTCTTTATCCAATTCATGGACATCAAAAAATCCAATATTATAGAGTGGTTGTTTCTTTTTCCTGAAATTTTCTGTCTTCCTGTTAAACCTATCTCGAAAGGAGTCATAGGTATATATAGAATAAGGAGCCGCAACCCAAACTTTCGATTCTGAATCTATATATATACTATGTACCTCATCTTTCAGTAAGCTATATTCATCAGAAGGATCAACTGTATATTTTATAAGTTCGTAGCCATTGTATCTAAATAATCCTTCTTTTGTTGCAACCCAAAGATTACCCTCTTTATCACTCTGAATATCAGTCACAAAAGGCAAATTCACAACTTCAGAACTATCTACAGCTCTGAAGTAAATAGAGTCCATTGTAGAAGCCCATGCATAAATGCACGTGAGGTTCAGAAAACTGATTATAAGCAATGTTTTTTTCAACTATATTTATTTATTTCTATAATATTACAAAAATGATCTTATTCACTCTGATTTCCAATACATATTTATCATTTAGCACGATCTAATTATTATTTGGAGAAAACCATCAGGTCCCCCGCGAAGCTATTACCAGATTTAGGACTTCCTATCAGGATACTTACTTCATAAGTACTGCAATCAGGCCCAAGAGAAGAATCTTTTTCAGTGTCTTCACTTTTAAGAATAGTTTCGAGCTTCCTTTTTGTATCGACTTTCTTATAAATATACGCCTCCTTGCTGAATATAGGATCTGTCACGACCACTTGATTGTTATAGGTTGATACATCACTATTCCATCTTATCATTTCAGTCACAGGCAGCGTGGCATCAACTCCCAATTTTATTTTTCTATTTATATCCAATGATGTTTTGTGTGCTGCGGTATTCACGCCTACCATGTTTACAGTATCTAGTGGATTTATATTATAGTGTACATGTATTGCCGTATCCTGCACAATGTAGTCGACCAGCACTTTGCCATATGCTAGCACTACGGATTGGTCCCAAGAACATAAAGTGATCCATTCAGATGGGTTATCTGAGGTAAAAAGGTATCTATAACCTACTGTGAATTCGTGATTTTTGTAAAATCCACTGGGGATGCAGGGTTTCCTGCAAGTATTGTGTCCAAATCCGCTGGTGCTGCAAGTGTATTTTGATGAAACAGGAAATCATTCAGATATTGACCAAATAATAATTGTAAAGAAAAAAAGAAGTAGACACCAGTCAAGTTGAAAATTGAGCTTAATAATTTTTTTTAATCAAGAGTGTACATCTTTTTGTGAGTAGCAAATATTACGTTTTGCTCTTTCCTAAAATATAGCAAATGATTCAGAATCGATTACCCAATTAGTATTTGGTAGGAATAGATATGGTTTTTTATCAAAAGAAGTAAAAATTCGCTTTTGGAAGCTTAAATGACACTAGAGCCTAATGACCTTTTATTATCTATCATAGATTGAATTGCAACTCTCATTTTACTTCTAAATACTCATTGCCTATATAATTTCAGGTCACATCACTTCATTTTTGTATCAAAATATAGAAAAATGAAAACGAGACTATTAACTACTTTAATACTTATTACACAACTGATAACATTTACTTTAGCGCAGGATTGTGAGGTGATAGAGCTCAATATTTCCAATGTGCAATGCAATGGTAATAATGATGGTGAAATTGTAATTGGCACTACGACCTCTTGCGCCCAGCCGGTTTCTTACTCTTGGGCTCATGGAGCATCAGGACCACAAATAGGCAATCTATCTCCAGGGTTATATGAAGTCACCATTACTACCAGTGATGGTTTTACAATAGAAAAAAATTGGTTGATCACCGAACCTGATGATATTACTTTGGTAGCGGATGTTTACGATCCTACATGTGCTGGCACTGAGGATGGGTCTATATATATGAATCCCAACGGAGGTACACCATCATATGAATACCAATGGTCTAACGGCGAAACTTTCAATTTTATCCAAGGCCTTAGTCCAGGCACTTACAATGTTACTGTAACGGATGATAATTTCTGTACCAAAACCGGATCATATGAAATCGTAGACCTTGAAATAGTAGCGTATACTTTAGATGACTTCCAAGATATTAGTTGTGATGGTGCTAATAATGGGAGTATCACAGTCAGTGGTACGGGAGGTATTGGGAGCTATTATTACGATTGGTCTAATGGGTCGCAATCCAATTCCATTTCTAATCTTTCGCCTGGCACTTATACGGTTACTGTCGCAGACTTTTTTCTTTGTGATACGGTAGTTGAGTTTTATATAACTAATCCATCCTCCATTTTTGTCACATTCCCTCAGGTAACTGATCTCACCTGCTATGATAATAATAGTGGCAGTATAGAAATAAACGCTGCAGGCGGAACAGGAAACCTTTCCTATAATTGGTCAAATGGGGACAGTGGAAATATTATAGAAAATCTCCAATCAGGAAATTACACATTGACCATCACTGACGATAATAACTGTGCGTTCACAGACACATACACTGTAGCTCAGCCAAGTGCAATAATTGTTACCAATGCTATAATAGAAGACTTATCGTGTTTCGACGATGCTTCAGGATCACTTGAAATCGATCCTGCTGGGGGTACGGGTTCTTTTTCTTTTTCATGGTCAAA
>JBLHWH010000227.1:0-9603 GCA_047628935.1 Halioglobus sp.
TGCATCATCAGTTGGTGCAAATAAAGTGAAAGGACCATCCCCTGATAGTGTTTCCGCTAAGTCTGCAGCTATTACTGCTGCTTCTAATGTATTGTGATCTGGAGAATTTACAACGATATCTACTACCGTGTTTGATGGAGGTAATAATACAGCATTAATAACATGTACTACACCATTATCCGCATCAAGATCAGCAACAGTAACTTGCGCATCATTTATGAATACGCCATCCATATTGATAGTTACTGTTACATCTTTGCCATTGATAGTTGTGATCATTTGACCATCAGAAAGATCAGCGGCAAAAGCTTCTGCGCCTACTGCATGGTACAGTAAGATGTCAGTTAAAGCTCCTGAAGGATCTTCTAATAGTGCCTCAACAGTACCTGGAGGTAATGCTGCAAATGCATCATCAGTTGGTGCAAATAAAGTGAAAGGACCATCCCCTGATAGTGTTTCCGCTAAGTCTGCAGCTATTACTGCTGCTTCTAATGTATTGTGATCTGGAGAGTTGACAACAATATCAACTACAGTTTGAGCAGAGGAAAATACTGAAAAAAGAAGAAAAATGAGTAAGTGTCTAAGTTTCATATTGTAAGTTTTATGATTATAAATTGAACTAATAAAAATTATTAATAATGATTGTTCTATTTATTAATATGCGTTCAGTTACAAAAGGGTTGCTTTTTGTTTAAGAAATAAACAAATAAGTTAAACGAAATGTATAAAATTCCATTTAGTTCTTGAGCTGAATCTCCATAGGCATTATTGACTTAGGCTTTAGCATAAATAATATTTTTGATCCAAAAGCAACCATAGCTAACCAAATTTCATACATCTATATGAAAACAATCATAAACGAATTGGATCTGATAACAGAATGTATCAATGATAGTCGAGCTGCACAGAAGCAGCTTTATGGTTTGTATAGTGTGAAAATGTATACCATATGCCTCCGATACATGTCCAATAAGATGGATGCGGAAGATATTTTACAAGAAGGGTGGGTGAAGGTATTTAAACAAATACGAACTTTTGATCCTAACAGAGGTAATTTCTATAGTTGGATAAAGCGAATTTTTATCAATACAAATTTAGAATATTTACGTAAAAAGAGATTGCAATTTGAAGATATATCGGATATTGAAATAAAGTATTCAACAAGTTTAAATAAGCCTATCCATGATATGGCACTGCAAGAATTAGTAAATGTGCTTCAAGAATTGCCACCTGGATATAGATCGGTATTTAATCTTTATGTTTTAGAAGGCTATACTCACAAAGAAATTGGCGAAACACTTAATATATCCCCCAATACTTCCAAAACACAGCTAATGAAAGCAAAACAAATGATGCAAGCTAAAGTACATGTTTTAAGAGCAGTATAATTACTACCCAATGAGTAACAATGATAATATAGAAGGTACTTTTCGAGATAGTTTTAATCCCGATAATATAACCAACCAAGGCTGGAATGAGCCTAGTGACAATGTTTGGGGTAAAATTGAAGATGACTTGGTAAAAAGGAATAGGTCTTTTTTTGGATTTCCATTTTTTATGTTGGCTTCTGGTTTGCTTATTTTACTTATGGGAGTGGGATATTTGATGAATCAAAATAACAATCTAGCTAAGCAAGTCAATGAAATAAAACTTGAACTTGAAAATTGTGGCAGCCAAAATAGAGACAAAAAAAATATTGTTCTACCACAAGCAAAGCGTCAATCATTAGAAGTATTTTCATCTCTTGGAGATTTTGATAAATCAAAAATCACAGAAACTGTTGCTATTCAAACGGAAGAAACTGAAATAACAAAAAATATAAAGTCAGTAAATGATGCTGAAAAATTAAATTCAACGCTCGAAACAATCTTCCAACCTAATGAAATAGTCCCTGCGGGAAGTTTAGAAAGTTTGTTTAACTATGATGGTATTTTGCAACCTAATGAAATTTCTAAAGTTGATAAGGTGGTAGCTATTAATAATGGGAGACAAATACTTTTTCCAGAGGAACTTCATCAACAGGAGAGTTATTTAATATCTAGAAAATTAAATATAACGATCCTCCAACCGAATGTGGCTGCTCCTATCACTGATATTAAGCCAAAATATTTTGTGTCACTATCAGGAGGTATAATAGGCAGCAGTCTGGTTTCAAAAGGAAGCCAAGCAACAGCACTTGTAGAATTGATAGATCGTGAATATGCGAAACTAGGATCTATAATTGAAGTGAAATATACATCAGCAATATCTAAAAAGTGGAGTTTAGGTGCTGGTTTAGGTCTTTCGAATCAAGAATTCATTACCGAATATGATATTAGCCTGCCATATCAGGTGGGAGATGAAAGAATAGAAAATGGTAGTGGGTATATAGATTTTGAACATAGCCTGCCAACATCATTTGGTAATATGGATACTGAGCTTAGACTCAGGAGACCTAATGCCGACTTGCCATTAGAAGAAAAGAATGTAAATATAGATTTCGATATAAAGCATAGATTTCTGAAACTTACAGCACCTCTTTCTATAGACTATTTAGGTAAAGATCTTATTTCAGGATTCTACTTTGGGCTAGATCTTGTTCCATCATATATCATTTCTGCACGTTCAGGTATCTCTTCAGTAGTTTCACAGCACAGCAAAATAGAATCTGTAAATAACGGATCTACTTCTGATTATAATGACTTACAAAAAGTAAACCTAGCACTTGGTAGTCATTTAGGATATAGATATCCGATAACTCTTAAAAGTGGACTAGAATTTAATGTAAAGTATTTGAGAAATCTCAATAGTTATTTTTCTTCTGATTCTTTTTCTTCTCAAAGTCATGGACTTCAATTTTCTGGAGGATATTTCTTCAGATTTTAGAGACAAATTTTGACTGACTATCTTTGTACCATATGAAAAGAAAAATTGTACTTGCTATTGGTGGATCTAGCGGCTCTATATATGCAAAATTATTGATGGATAAGTTGTCTCAAATCGAAGACTTGACAGTCGGTGTGGTTATGAGTGATAATGCTATACTGAATTGGGAAATAGAAATAGGACCTTTTGACTCAAGTAGATATCCATTTACTTTTTATAAGAAGAATGATTTCATGGCACCATTTGCATCGGGTTCAGCTAAGTATGATACCATGATCATATGTCCGTCTTCTATGGGTTTGTTAGCAAGGATTACCTCAGGTATATCCAATGATCTTACGACACGAGCAGCTGATGTTATCCTAAAAGAGAGACGAAAACTCATTATAGTTCCTAGAGAAGCACCATACAATTTGATTCATCTTAGAAATATGACGTCACTCACGGAAGCGGGAGCGACTATATGTCCTGCTACACCTTCTTTTTATAGTCAACCAAAGTCGCTCGAAGAAATATGCAATACTGTTGTAGATCGAGTTCTTGATCTTGCAGGTATTGAGATATCTACTTATCGGTGGGGTGAGGAGAGCGATTAATCTGTTTGGATTTGTTTATCTCATAGTGTTGTTTCCAATATTTAGAATTGAAAATACTACATTTGCATCTTCTATAAATTAAGAGACTTAGAATGATGGCAAAGAGAACAAAAATAGCTGAAATATTAGCTGGCGATTATATAGGACAAGAACTAACGGTAGCTGGATGGGTAAGATCATTTAGACAAAACAGATTCATAGCATTGAATGATGGGTCGACGATCAAAACATTGCAACTTGTTATTGATTTCGAAAATGAAGATCCTGAAGTAATTAAGCTCATCACAGTAGGTGCAGCTGTGAAAATAACAGGAAAAATAGTAGAATCTCAAGGAAGAGGACAAACTGTAGAACTGATAGCTACGGATATAAAAGTACTAGGTGTTGCAGATGCAGAACAAGGCCCTGGACAATATCCACTGCAGCCAAAGAAACACTCATTAGAGTATCTTAGAGAAATCGCTCACTTAAGGTTTCGAACCAATACTTTTGGAGCAATCTTCAGAATCAGACACAATGTAGCGTTTGCTATTCATGAGTTTTTCCATAATAAAGGATTTCTATATATACATTCTCCTATTATTACAGGAAGTGATGCAGAAGGAGCGGGAGAGATGTTCAAAGTGACTAACTTCGATATTGATGACGCTCCTAAAGGAGAAGATGGCAAAGTAGATTTTAGCCAAGATTTCTTTGGGAAGGCTACGAACCTTACAGTGTCAGGTCAATTAGAAGCGGAACTTGCCGCTTTGGCATTTAGTGAAGTATATACTTTTGGACCAACTTTTCGAGCTGAAAATTCTCATACAACAAGACATCTTGCAGAATTCTGGATGATAGAGCCAGAGGTAGCATTCGCAGATCTGAAGGATAACATGGATTTAGCGGAAGAAATGCTCAAGTATGTCATCAAAAGAGTACTAGACAGATGTAGTGATGATCTTGATTTCTTAGAAAACAGATTGATCGAGGAAGAAAAAGTGAAGCCAGCCAATGAACGTTCTCCTATGCCATTGAAAGAAAAGCTTCAATTTTGTGTTGATACTGATTTCGAAAGAGTAACATACACTCGTGCTATAGATATTCTGAAAAACTGTAAGCCAAACAAAAAAGGTAAGTTCCAATTTAAGATTGAAGAGTGGGGTGTAGACCTCCAAAGTGAGCATGAAAGATTCTTGGTTGAAAAGCACTTCAAAAAACCAGTTATCTTAACAGATTACCCAAAAGATATCAAGGCATTCTACATGCGTATGAATGATGATGGTAATACTGTGGGTGCCATGGATATTCTATTTCCTGGTATTGGAGAGATTGTAGGTGGTTCTCAGAGGGAGGAAAGATTGGATGTACTGTTAGCTAGGATGAAAGAGATGGATATTCACGAAGACGAGATGTCTTGGTTTCTCGATACACGTAGATTTGGTACTTGTCCTCATGCAGGATTTGGATTAGGTTTCGAGCGGTTGATCTTATTTGTCACAGGCATGGCTAATATCCGTGATGTAATTCCTTTTCCGAGGTTCCCAGGAAGTGCTGAGTTCTAGGCTATTCACATAATTCATACGATAATTTAAGTAGCTCAGTTTAAATTGATCAATAAGGGTGTTTGTAACTTGATTTTGCATATATTGGTAATACATTGAAAGTAAACTAATATTGCCACGAACCTTATCTTATATTATTGATATAAATGACATAATAATATCCGCTAACCACGGGTTTGGAAAATTTGCTAGTGAAAACAATGCAAAGGATCTCGCAAAGTCAATAATTGGAGAATCAATATGGAAATTTATCTATTTCGATGAGGTACATAGATTATATCAAAGACTCTTCGAAGCCATAAGAAAGACGGATAAAGAAATAACGCTCAATTTTAGATGCGATAGCCACAATGTCCTTCGGTTTATGAAGATGTACATAGAGCCCATAGGTGAGAACAATTTGCAAATCAAAACAAAACTTATCCGACAGGTTGATCGGACGAAAATGCTTTCTAGAGAAATACTTTTTCTTGGAATACATAGTGGAACTCCGATGTGTAGTCATTGTAATAAGATCTATATCAACGAAAAAAGTGTATGGTTAGAGATAGATGAAGCAATCGAGAAAAACCTTATTGGAAGAGAGTTATCTGTCAATTTTAAGATGTGTGAAGATTGTATAAATGAGTTTAATGGTATTATTTTAGAATTGGAATAGGAGGATTATGACTTAGAAATGTTACTTTATTATTGAATCATTCCTTAGTGTGAATAACAAATTGCACAAATTTTTAAATAATATTTTAGACGTGATAATCGAAGCCTATAGGACTGATTCCTATTAGCGATGGGAGGGCATCGTTTATATGGGTGCCGTTTTTTGAAGCATGTAGGGCTGATTCCGAATTCTTACCATTAACTAAACGGTTGCTCACCTTCGGAGTCGGCCCTTCAGGCCATAGCTTTGTTTTAGTTTTGTAACGAAGGCTTTTCAACCATAGCTTTGTTGGATTGGTCCTTCAGTCCTTCTTGGTGTCAGGTTCCTAAATTAAAAAACATCTCTCCTTTTAGAAAAAAGGCAATTTGTTATACACACCATTTCACAGCAAAAATATTAGATAAGCTATAAAAGTTTATCTTTAATTTTTGAGTTAACTAATAAAAAAATGCTTTTTCATTGGATCCTGATAATTTGCCCCTATCCTTAGTTACAAAACATATTCATTATGCGCTGCATAACTCCGCTTTTTGCGCCTCGACTATGAACAAAAGCTCTAGCCTGAAATGACCAACTTATTTATTCGCCATTACTATATCAAAAAGTAATCATTGCTACTTCTAAATATGAAAATCCAAGATCTATTACTTTCCTTACTTCTTATTGTTTTAGTTACATCTTGTTCTGGTCCGCAGAAACTATACGAAAAAGGTAGATACGATAAAGCCTACGACAAAGCCCTATCAAAGCTCAAAGAAGGGAAAGATAGAAAGCTGAAGATTTTAGTGAATAAAGCATTCTCTAAATTGATTGACCAAACCAGAGATGAGTTGATTGACTTAAATAGAAACTTTGATCTTTCTGATGCGGATAGAAACCTTAAAAGGTATGACGAAGTAGGAGAGCGATTTGAAGCAGGAGAAATGTATCTGACTGATGAAAATGGTTTAAAATTTTTAAGATTCAGAGCTGAGAAAGAAGGAGTTGTAGCAGACGTATATGAGGGAGGTCTAGCATTTATGGACGACTATAAGTCATCACAAAGAAAAGCTGATGCTAGAGAGGCGTTTGCCTATTTTTCATTGGTGGATAAATATTGTAATACTGATTATCCGAAGATGGACGAATTACTGAATGACTCTTTTGAAGCGGGGACAGTGATCTATAATGTGAATGTCGATCTTAATTTTGATCAAACATATAGATGGGAGGTCAATAGAAAATTTGATGACTTAGAAGGTAGCCAAGGATTTACAAGAATCGTATATGATAGACCTGGGAATGTTGGAGATTGTTTAGTGGAGTTGGATTTCGATAGTTTAGATGAAGACATCCAAGAAAGTACGAGTACAAAGAGTTATTCTGAAAAAATAGAAGATGGCTATACTACTAAAATCGATACGAGTGGACAAGAAATAAAAGTTCCTAAATATATAACGGTGACAGGAAATGTAACTACTCGTCGCATTACAAAAAAAGTAAGATGGAGAGTCAACCTTGATGTACGGTCGATGAATGGAGATTGCAATCTAAAAGAAGAGAGATTCAGTGTAGAATTAGTAAATGAAGTCGATCAATATGAAATCAGCGGCGACGAAAGAGCTGTACCATCTCAGTATACGAGGAATAATGATAAATTAGTAAGTACTGATGATATGGTAGATGATCTTATCGACGAATTGTATCGAGATATTTATAAATATTTATATTAGGAACTAGTGGTGTCCGCTTAAAATTCAAGATGATGATAAATTGCCATTCAAAGCCTTATGTATAGGTTATAGCAAATCGTTTTGAGAAATAGAACACCTGTGGTTCAATATGGACACTAAATTAAGCACTTGAAAATTTCAATTTGAGCTGTTTTGATACAAAAGGATCCTCAACCTTATCAGGAAATTCTATTGCAGATGGCACTGTGGCTGCAACCGATCTAGAGTTTAATATATCTGGAAATAATGCGGCTATTAAAGGATCTCCAGATATTGATGTTAGGGGGGCATTTGGAATTGGTGTGATTGAAAACAGTGATGGAGGTAGTACAGTAATAATTTCTGGTTTAATATCAGGAGATAAGTTTCCTGCAAATGAAACTTTCATGACAGATCAAAACGGTACAAGAATTTTTCTAGGAGTTTCGGGAGCGGATGGAAGGCCAATAACCTCATTACCTGGTAATAACTATCGAAAAATGTCGTCTTTTACATTAAATATAAATTTTGACTCTTCTGGTAATGCTACTGGAGTAAATTATAACGGCAGTAATTATACAATAAGCGGTTGGAATACACAATTTACAAATCTAAATGCGGCAAGTGATGCTACGACAAAATATGATTAAAAACAAATTCTATATTCTTTGTTCGATTTTTTTTATTTTTTTATTTTCATGTAGAGATCAATCAGAACCCGAGGTTTTTCTCATACCAGAAAACTATATTGGCTCCATAGCAATATTATTTAATCAAAGCGATGGAAAAGGAGAGGAATATGAAGATGGGAAAATAATCTATAGAATTTCATATGACGGAATTTTAAAAACTAAATTTCAAAAAACTTCTCATGGAAAATTAAATCAAGAATATTTTTATGTGAACGAGAAAGGTATTAAAATCACCAAGTTAGAGACCTATTCTCATGGAGACTATGATGTCAATAAGAAATATATTATGAATGGAGAATATGGCAATTTTAATAATCCAGATGATTTAATAGATGAAAACCGAATCCACTATATATTATTTTCTATTGGAGGAGTTGATAATATAAACTATCTGAAAAAGAAGAATACAGAATTCTTAGAAGATGTAAGAATGAATTTGACTAAAGAATAATCAGAATGATTTTTACATAAGCAAGAGGTCTTCTCTCGGAGATGAATAAAGGAATCTAGTAATAATGTTAATAAAATACTTTAGGCAAGTAAACTAAGAGAAATCCGTTTGTTGAACTGTTAAATTGCAAATGTAAATTAAGATAGGACCAAAACCAATCCAACCAATATTTTAATTTCTATCTGTCACAATTATAAACTTTTACAAAATCACAATTAATTATGAAACGAATTATTTTACTTTTTATATTATCATTTTTGACTTTTGATACAAATGCTCAAGAATGTGGCTCGCATAAGCCACAATCTTCAAATTCAATTCTATGTAACTACCCCGAAACTGGTTATGCCATAACAATACCAGTCTATTTTCATTTTGCAGCAAGTACTTTCAATAATGCGGATTTGGATCAAAATTAAATGAATGAGCTTATTTCAGATTTAAATACGGCATTTAGTTATAACAATCTAGGTACTCAGTATAGCATTAATTTTGTTCTCGCCGCTTTTGATGAAAAAGGAAATTGTTTCAATGGCTCTAAAACTCACGATCTAAATAGTAATCAGCGATTCAGAGTAAGTTTATAGAAACGGGTAAAAAAAAGAGGAGATGCATATAGGGTAGGAATTCTCCTTACCCATAAGAGTTTAGAAATCACCAGCCTTGAATATACCCATATGAATATTTTGTTGAACTGTACCAGGCACGATAGCCATAGGCACTATTATATATCTCAGGTTATCATTTAGTATCGATAGTTGGCTTTTATTATTTTGGCTTCATGGTGAATTAGTAAAGGGGTTAATAGAATAGTTGCCCATAATTGTTTCCACATACCTTTGAGCGTTTTCCACCCCTGCATTATTTTGTTTTTACATAAAATGAAGAGCTGTTCAATAATATGAGTGATCTGCATACACAGATAATAGTTGCGTATGCCGTTGAAGTTTTTGCGAACATATTTGTGGTGTAGATTATATCCTTGATTTTTCTGAAAGTTAAATCCCTCATTTTCTATTTTCCATCTCATGCGACCTGTCAAGGTCAACTCTTTTATGTTGGTCTGATTTGGAACAATACTACTCATACAGATGAATCTTTTTTTA
>JBLHWH010000228.1:0-9596 GCA_047628935.1 Halioglobus sp.
CTAGTCCAAAAGAAAGAAGGCGGGGCCTTTTGCTTCGCAAACAGCTCCGCTGTTGCATTTATTACTTGAATCTAAGTTCTCAATACTCAATTCAAGAATTATTTACACTACAATAATCTATTAGGCGCAAATACCATCAAAATAATACCGAAGAATCATTTTCTATAAAAATTCAAAATAAACTACCACCTTCTTAGAAGATGGTAGTTTATTTTGATTTGAAGTCTGAATGGCTGAAGCCAATTTTTTACCATTAGCAACACCTTCGCTCAAGTTCGGAATCGGCCCTTCATTTCTTAATTTTGTATTCATTTTGCAACGATGGCTTTTCAGCCATAGCTTTGTTGGATAGGTTAGTCAGACCTTATTGGTATCAGTTTTCTATATTTGAAAGTATATATCTCTTTTAGAAAATGTGCAATTTGTTCTATACACTCATAAACGGCGATAAAACAAATTGGACATTAGTATGGATAATGATCGTTTTTAAAAATTGGAATCTAAAAGTAATAGCTTTGAACTCAATGGAATCGCGTCTACCGTTTGACAATCAGTATAAATTGCTAGAAACAATGTATACCATGAACATCAATTAGAAGTTAATGAGTTCATCAAGGTAGATTAAGCGTGGAATTGAAGTGTCAAAGTGGTTTGTGAAGTTTAGCGGAACAAAACTATATTTATATTTTAGGTAAGTAATGGCTTTCGGAGAAAACATGTGTTACTCTTCGAGTATTTTATTTTCTTTTTTCATTTAGTAAAAATGGACATGTTTATTGCTGGCCACTTTTAGCAAAGATGGCTGTGCTGGAAAAAAGTAAGCCGGTCTGGCAAGATAATCATTAGTCAAAGAATAAAAAATTATTATTAACTCCATGAAAATGAAAGGATATAGCATACTTTATAGAGTTTAAATAACAGATTGTATGGTTATAAAAGAACAATTTATTAGACATGCCAAACAACAAGTTTATGCAGTAATATTAAATAAAATTACAATCCTTTCATAGTCAAATTAATCCTACCCCTCTGAATATCAATTTCCAAAACCTTAACAGTAACCTGTTGATTAAGTGAAAGTACATCTGCCGGATTACTAATAAACTTATCCGCAATCTGAGAAATATGAACCAAACCACCTTGTTTCACACCAATATCCACGAAAGCTCCAAAATTGGTAATGTTATTAACAATGCCAGGTAAGATCATACCAATATTGATATCCTCTATCGACCGTATGCGACCATCAAAAGAGAAACTAGCTACTGCACCTCTTGGATCGAGTCCAGGTTTTTCTATCTCTTTGATAATATCTCTTAAGGTAGGTAGACCAAAATCACTAGTTATGTATTTGCTGAGATTCAGTGATCGCAGAGTAGCTGGATTAGCAATAAGTTGCTCCACTGTGCATTTGGTGTCTTTTGCCATTTGCTTAACGATAGGATAGGCCTCTGGGTGAACACCCGTGTTTTCGAGTGGATTCTTAGCATCTCTAACCCGCAAGAAACCGGCAGCCTGTTCGAATGCTTTGGCACCCACTCTAGGTACTTTTTTTAGCTGAGTTCTTGAAGTGAAGTTACCATTTTTTTTTCTGTACTCGATTATGTTCTCGGCAGTAACCGGACCTAATCCTGATACATAAGTAAGCAAATGTTTACTCGCAGTATTTATATTTATACCGATAGAATTCACACAACTAATTACGGTTTGGTCCAGTGATTCTTTGAGGAGTGATTGATTCACATCATGCTGATATTGACCAACACCGATTGATTTAGCATCTATTTTTACCAGTTCAGCCAGTGGGTCCATCAATCGACGACCGATAGATACCGAACCTCTTACAGTCACATCTTTATCAGGAAACTCATCTCTCGCAATTTCAGATGCAGAATATATGGATGCTCCATCTTCATTGACCATGTACGTTTCAATTCCGAGATTAAGCGTCTTGATAAATGATTCCGATTCTCTTCCTGCAGTACCGTTTCCTATGGCTATGGCTTTGATATTGTACTTTCGGCAAAGGTCAGTAATTACTTTTCCTGCCTTCTCTGCATCATTTTGAGGAGGATGTGGATATATGTTAGTATTGTATTTTAGATTTCCGTTTTTATCCAAGATCACCACCTTACATCCAGAACGAAATCCTGGATCGAGTGCCAATGTAGCCTTCTGTCCCAATGGCGCTGAAAGAAGCAATTGTCTTAGGTTCTTCACAAAGACTTCTATGGCTACCTTATCTGCTTTTTCTTTGTATTCATTGGATACTTGATTTTCGATACTAGGCAAGATCAATCTCTTATACCCATCTTGTATCGCTTCACTGAGTATTTTTGCACACGGAGCATTATAAGACACGTACTTACGCTCTATGCTGTGAACCATCCGATCATGATCCATATTTAAACCTACTCTCAGGTATCCTTCACTTTGCCCTCGCATCAACGCCAGAAACCTATGAGAAGGACACTTTCCTAAAGATTCTTCAAATTCAAAGTAATCTCTGTATTTCCCTGCCTCATCCTTTTTCTTCTTTACCACCTTACTGGCTATCGTTCCATTCTTACGAAGTGAGATCCTAGTTTTATCTCTGATTTTTTCGTCTTCGCTGATCCACTCTGCAATGATATGCTGTGCTCCTTCTATAGCTGCACTGTTTGTTTTGACTTTAGAATTGAGATACTTTTTTGCTTCCGCAATTATATTCTGGACTCTTTGCTGTTTTATGATTTCAGCTAAGGGTTCTAGGCCATTTTCTCTTGCGACACCAGCCTTTGTCTTTTTCTTTCTCTTGTAAGGTAGATAAAGATCCTCAAGCTCAATCGGATCATATATTTCTAAGATTCTTCTTTTGAGCTTGTCTGTTAGCGCACCTTGTTCCTTTATAGCAGCAAGCACAGTTTCTTTCCTTGCTTCTAAGTCTATCTGTTTTTTATACTCTTTTTGGATGTTTGCTATTTGCACTTCATCCAGAGATCCAGTTTTTTCTTTCCTATATCGTGAGATAAACGGAACTGTTGCTCCTTCGGCGAGAAGAGCGATCGTATTCCTAATGGATGAATCTTGGATTCCTAGGAGATTGGATATGATTGATATTTGCTTGGGAGACATAGTTGATTTATTGTTTGGTGCGAATATCGTAATAATTGTGTGATTGGGTAATGGGGATTGGGAAATATTGAAGGATTGATACAAACCAACATGATTCTTATTGGTGATCGATATCTTATGGCCAGTAATATTGAAATTTATGATACGAGATCTAAGATGATAGCTACATGGCTAGGTGGTATTGATGAACTGAGGAGATGTCTAAGGTAAGGTTTGGACAGTGTAGATACTGATATCATTAATCTTAAGAAGACTAAAGGTTAGATAGATTTAGGTGTGAGTTGAAACATAATTATTATTGAGTAGGAGAGAGAAGTTAGGAATAAAAAAGGTCATTGATATTCTGTGACGGCGGAGAATGCGGAGAGGAGGTGTTAAAAAAAAATGATCACGTGATCTCAGATGGTCAAAATCAAAAAAGATCAAGACGAAAACATACTGGAGTGTGAATTAAAAATACTCATTTATATAAACCTAGGAGAATCATAAGCTAGCATGGTCCATTTATAATGTCGCTCCTACAGAGCTTAAATTCTGTAATCATATAAACGATGGGTTGAAACCCATCGCTTTAGAAATGACGCCCATTCAGGGCTTTCGTATTTTAGATCTTAAATTATAGTTTTATAAAAATGAAGGCAGCCATCTGATCATCCTTAACAAGTTGATCTCCGAAGACCAAGATCAGAAATCTGCCCGAGTCAATTAATCCTGAGATGAAGGTCTCCTGACCTCGCATCTAAGGATTCCGCTTAGCCATCTGATCAATGGCTTAGGCAAAAAATATCAAAAGTCCTATGATGAAGCTGTCCAAACAATTAAGTTTGAACCTTCGAGCGGAGGAGGGATTAACAAGTTGATCCCATGATCACCGAAGGTTGTTCCGCAACATCAAAAGGCCCGCATGTTTGTTCTTGAGAACAAGCCATGCTATACCTTCTGATTAAACAACGTGCGTTTGGTCTTTCACCAAGCCACACTATGGTCAAAATCACAAATCTGTCTATGCTTACGCCCAGAAATGGAAAAGAAGGTCTAAACATTCAAGCGAGCTTGATATTTAGACCTTCTTTTTCATTTGTCACATCTCTGTGCAAAGTAGCTAAGGAATGGGCGTGATTGCTGGAAAGATCAAGTTTGAAAGAAACTTGAACATTTCTTTGATCCTCTGCGGAGGAGGAGGGATTAACAAGTTGATCCCATGACCTCCGAAGGTTGCTCCGCAACATCAAAAGGCCCGCATGTTTGTTCTTGAGGACAAGCCATGCTACACCTTCTGATTAAACAACGTGCGTTTGGTCTTTCACCAAGCCACACTATGGTCAAAATCACAAATCTGTCTGTGCTTACGCCCAAAAATGAAAAAAGGCCTAAACATTCAAGCGAGCTTGATATTTAGACCTTCTTTTCCATTTGTCACATCTCTGTGACCCTTTGCGGAGGAGGAGGGATTCGAACCCCCGGTACCCGTAAAGGCACGCTAGTTTTCAAGACTAGTGCATTAAACCAGCTCTGCCACTCCTCCGTTTTATTTTTAAATATGCTTTTCTCGTTTGTAAAGCGATGCAAAAGTACACTTACTTTTTACATCTCGAAACTTTTGAGATATATTTTTTAATTTATTTTTTGAACTCTTTTATACTGCATAATATAACATTGTGAAATCGACAGTAAAACTAAAAAAGCCCGACAATTTTCACTGCCGGGCTGTATTTCGTTGGATATCAGATATTAGTATCTGTTGTTATATCCGCCATTGTCTTTAGGCTTCTTGAAGCCTCCTCCTCCTCCGCCACCATCTCTTGGCTTAGATTCTTTAACAACGATCGTCTGACCATCAAATTCGTAATCGTTTAGTTCTTCGATAGCTACATTAGCTTCTTCATCACTGTCCATTTCAACGAAACCATATCCTTTAGATCGTCCTGTTTCACGGTCCATGATGATTTTACAATTTGTTACGTTTCCGTAATTTGCAAATAAGTCATTTACTTGGTCTACAGATGTTTTGTAGTTAAGTTTTGCAACAAAAATATTCATAATAAAAATTAAATAAGAGTATCGATTCTTAATGCATGTGCCCCTTAAATCAATACAAAATTAAAAGAGGGGTCGAGAATGATAATAGGGAATTAAGCTATCGTAGTAAACTAAAAAATGCAAAAAACCGAATATAAAACGCCGACTATCAGTTCCATAACGGTATGACTTCTCATTTAGTTTCTTGATAAAGAAAAAAAATGAAAATATCTAGAATAATTATCTGATTGATAATCGATTAATATTCATTTGACTTTAGCGTCGAAAATTTTAAACCTATTAAATACTTTAACTTAATATCGATATCTAGTTAAATATCAATATGTAATTGTTCTTTTTACCATTCTCTATCATCATATACTTATCCTTGATCAAGTGATCGGCATCTATGATCATCTCATCAGAAGAGACTTTTATTTTATTTACTGAGATAGCATTATTTTTAATAGCCCGCTTAGTTTCTCCTTTTGAAGATAGAATATTTGATTTCTCACTTAGTAGATCAACTATATTTATTCCAGCTTCAAGAACAGCCTTATTGACTTCTATACTCGCGATCTCAGAACTTATTATTTCGAGTGCTTCTACAGAAAGACCTTTAAGATATTCGTTAGACGCTTTTTTATTAAATAGGATCTCAGATACCTGAAGAACAGATTCATATGCATCTATCGAGTGAACTCTTTTAGTCAGCTCTTCAGCCAATAACTTTTTTAACATTCTTGGGTCATCAGGGAACTTAGCTTCTCGAGTTTCTATTTCTTCTTTAGTATGGAGCGTAAAGTATCTAGTAAACTTAGGGATGTCCGTATCATCAGCATTGATCCAGAATTGGTAGAACTTGTATGGAGAAGTCATGTCAGGATCCATCCATATGTTTCCTTCTTCTGATTTACCGAATTTTTTTCCATCCGATTTTGTCAATAATGGGGTAGTGGCAGCATATGCTTTGCCATCTGTATTTCTTCTTATGAATTCTGTCCCCGAAGTGATATTTCCCCATTGATCAGAACCTCCCATCTGCATTGTACAGCCGAATTGTTCGTAAAGGACCTGGAAATCATATGCCTGCAATAGTTGGTAGCTGAATTCTGTAAAAGATAGACCTGACTCTAATCTATTTTTTACACTATCCTTAGACATCATGTAATTTACAGTCAATGTCTTCCCAACATCTCTCAAGAAATCAAGGACGTTCATTTCTTTGTAGAAATCATGATTGTTGACAATCTTAGCTGCATGGTCTCCTTCGAAGTCTAGAAACTTCTTCATCTGCTCCACTTGCTTCGCTAGATTGTTATCAAGCTCATCGTACGTTTTTAGTTGACGTTCTTTATCTTTTCCAGACGGATCTCCGATTCTACCAGTAGCACCACCCATCAGTACGATAGGATTATGACCAGATCTCTGAAATAACGTCAATAACATGATCTGTACGTAATTTCCGATGGTTAAACTTTTAGCGGTAGGGTCAAAACCGATATACGCGGTTACTGCACCACCTTCTAAAGCTTCCTTAGTACCTGGTGTTGCATCATGCAACATTCCTCTCCATTCTAATTCCTCGAAAAAATTCATCTATTGTTAATTTAGGATGCAAAACTAGAAATTTTATCAATACAGATAAGTCATTGAAAGTTTTTTAATAATCAATCTAGTGTATAATTAGATCTCACATAATTCTTTTACTACTCTTGGTACGCCTTGAGTAGCTGTGGCTTCTATTACGATTAGGTTCTCAGCTACTTTTAGTTCTTGAGATATAGTAGGTTTTGGATCGATATATATGATTTGTGCATATGGTGGTGCGTACGCTACAAGACCAGCTGCGGGATATACTTGCATAGATGTTCCTATTATGATCACTATGTCAGCATTTGAGAGTTCTTTCGCTGCAGCATCCAGCATTGGCACCATTTCTCCAAACCAAACAATATGAGGCCTTAGTTGATGACCATCAGCAGCTAAGTCGCCACGTTCTATATTGCCATCAATTTCCGAGATTAAGTTTTCATTCTCCACTGACCGTACTTTTTTCAGCTCACCATGAAGGTGGATTATATTATTACTGCCTGCCCGTTCATGAAGATCATCTACATTTTGTGTGATTACGATTACATCATGGTGTTTTTCCAATTGAACTAAAGCCGAATGACCCTCATTGAATGTTACTTCATTGAGTTGTTGTCTTCTCAGATTGTAGAAATTGAGTACAAGATCCATGTCTTTTGCCCATCCTTGTGGAGAAGCTACTTGCATCACGTCATGACCTTCCCATAATCCTCCTGCATCTCTGAAGGTATTGATTCCGCTTTCTGCACTTATCCCTGCGCCTGTGAGCACCACTATTTTTTTACGGTCCATTGTTTATACATTTGGTTTATTAATTCATTACAAAGTAGACTAATTGTTTAATATAGAATCTGGATAATCTATTTTACTCAAATAAAGTCCTTGTGGATGACCCTGCTTATGATATGGAAACTCGAATGATTGTTTAGAATTCAGTTGCTTTTCAAAATCATCGACTTTTAATTTTCCTTCGCCTATATCCAACAGTCTTGCAATCATATATCTAATCATTCCTCTTAGAAATCGGTTCGCAATGATTGTGAATTTATATCTTTCTAGGCCTTCGAGCTTATCTAGCCTGGCATCTTTTATGATGCATTCAGTATTTTTGTATAAATCAGGATGTTTACAGAGAGACCGAAAATCTTTGGTTGATTTTATTATTTCAATACCCAGATCCATTTTGTCAAAATCAAGATCATCATAATTGTAATAAGAGCTGGTATGATTTAGTTTGGGTGTTTTTATGAGATGAAAGTAGTACTCATATGTCCTCCATTTGGCGTCGTGTTGCACATTTGCGTTAGGATTTACTTTTATAAGTTCAGAAACGCTGATGGCATCGGGGAGTATATGGTTTATTCTTGAAATGAAATCATATGTAGGTAGGGTCTCGATGTCTAAATGGACGTAATATTCTGTTGCATGTACTCCTGCATCTGTTCTTCCACATCCATGTATAATGATTGGATTGTCTAGCATTTTAGATAGAGCAATTTCAATAGTCTCTTGTACAGTGTGTGGTGTATTTACTTGACGCTGCCATCCACTATAATTTGTGCCTTGATATGCTAGTTTAAGAAAGTAACGCATATTTACAATATAATGAGTTTAGAATGATGCAAAAGTAAAGAAGAGTAGCTATTGCTCATTACTCTCCTTATATTTTATGTTTAGTTTCTTCTTAGGCTATCTTATTTCTACTAGATCAAGAGGGTTCAGATTCGTATTAAAGATCTCCGAATCTAAATTTACCACCGAATCCGAATGTTAATAGAGATTGGTTTTCTTCATTTAGTCCAACATTATAGTACCCTATGTCTATACCAAATTTATGCTTGGTGCCAAATAAAAGCCCAAAGTTACCCCCTAAGTAAGTTGCGGCTTCAGTAGTGCCTGTTGAGACAAATTGATACATCAATCTTGGATTGATGTTTATTGAAAGATTTTCAGTTGGATAGATAGACATATATATTGGAATCGATAAGCTGTATGCAGAGCCTAGTATAGCACCGATCTCTAGTCCTGGTGATAATGCAAACTGTGAGGACTGGTCACCGACTAGTTGGTATTTAGCATATGTACTACCATTAAAATTCGTGCTGAATTTAGCTCCAATATCTAGTTTTTCAGTTACGCCATATTTATAGTTAATTTCTGTATTGGGAAATGTAATTAATATATCTTCATCGTTAATATCGAACGCATCGTCAAATAGGTTAGGGGCTCTTGTGAAATTAACAGAAATTCCAACTTCAGAGTTTTCTTCACCTAATGTCCTTCCCTCTTCGAAGCCTGTAAGTGAGGCGCAACTTGGTATGATGAATGCTGCTAATAGCATACAGAGATAATAATGTCTATTCATAAGTTAGTTTGATTTTTCTAGTTTCTGGACGCAATTAGATTTTTTGTAACTGGCATTACATCGCTTAGTGTTGGCAAAGGTAAATTAATACATTTACTTGCAAATGTAGAGAAAATGATTTAGAAAAGTAAAAAGGTGTTTTATAGGATGAATTAACTTTGAGTTTAAAACATATAGTTAAATGGAGTCTATAAACACTAATCCCTATATAATGGGTAACTGTAGTGCAGTAGCACTATAGAAAATTAAAGAATCTCATATCATTCCCGTACATACGAAGGATAATTCTGCATTGATAAGTCAATCTAGTTTTATTGATCTTACCTATGATATTGTGAAAGAATCAGGTTTCTCAGATATCTCACTACCAGCTGTTAGAGTATCTCATGCTATAAAGGGAAGAACACCAGAAGCTCGTCATAAAGCTAAAGGTGATCTACTACCTGTAAAGTTTCACCACGTTGTTAGTTAATTTTTCTTTCCCCAGCTCCCTTTGTCCTAGGAC
>JBLHWH010000229.1:0-9555 GCA_047628935.1 Halioglobus sp.
ACTATGTTTTGAGTAGTACTACCATCGCTCCATTCATATGAAATATCATACTCACAAACTGGTATACTAGCTGTAAGTGACACTTCATTATACACAGAGGTAGAAGATACATTTATTTCAGCTTCTTGTTGACATTTGACTTCAATACAGTTGGTTGGGGGATATATTGGTATTCCTTCACATTCGCAAATATCATTGTATTCGTCACCTGTAGTACATGGGTCACCATCATTACATAGTGCACCTATAATACATGGATCATCACTACAATCTATAATTACATTATCAAATTCATCTAATAAATGGAATCCTATACAACAAAAATCACCATATGAAACATCAAAATAAGTACATGGATCTCCGTCATCACATTGTGTTCCAGGTATACATGGTCCGTCATCGCAATCCACCGTTCCTATGACCATTCCTACACAGTTACATTCTGAATCATATGTATCCCAAACGGTGCAGTCGTCTCCGTCAACGCAAGGTGCTCCGATTACACAATCTTGAGCATTTAAGTTGTAGTAAGCGCTAAAATCACATCCATCAGCACATGTAACTGTAACAACATAGGTTGCTTCTAAATTAGTAATAACAATTGAGGAATCTTCCTGTCCAGTATTCCATAAAAAATCAGGCTCTTCACCATCACATATGCCTTCATCAACGGTCATGGTTACTGTCACCTGTCCGGTACCGCTAGAATAATCACCTCCTGTGACTGCAAAATTTGTTGTAAATGAATATTCAGGATCTACATCAATGCAATTACAGTTCTGATCATAGTATGCTAGACCAAAACAAGAAGTTCCTGGGCAAAGGCCTCCTAGTATACAATCATCATCACTTTCTCCGCTGAGAGTGATATATTGACAGCCCGTAAGACATGTCACCGTAACACTATAAGAAATCGACTCATTCACAT
Source organism: Halioglobus sp. (assembly GCA_047628935.1). Classification (GTDB taxonomy): domain Bacteria; phylum Bacteroidota; class Bacteroidia; order Chitinophagales; family Saprospiraceae; genus CAJXUU01. The sequence goes on from JBLHWH010000229.1 coordinate 929, forward strand.
AAGGAATCGAAGCTGTGGTAGCGCCGTTGGACCATAAGTAGCTTACACCTTCTGGGCATTCCACCTCGGTCACATCTACAGAAATAATTTGATCTGCAACATTATGTATTAGTTTGATATTTCCTCCACAAGGTTGATTTACATCACAATCATCAGGTACTCCATCGTTATCTAGATCTGGACAGGGATAGGATATACACTCACATAATTCATTATAGACTTCTATTGTAGAAGGCATATTATCATCATCGCATGGTTCACCTGGTGTGCAAGTATTAAGATCTACTGTAGCTTCATAAGAGCATTCTTCGCAAATGACAACAAGCGTAAATTCTCCACCTCCTGATGGTGAATAAAAATAAGAAGAACCAATCTCTACATCTCCATTCCATATATACTGGATAGGATCGCAATAAGTACCATCTGAAGCAAGAGGGACAACAGGAACTAACAATACTCCACCACTTGGGTCTGTTACTTGATTAATAGTCAATGTGCCTCCACAACCCCCTGTTCCTCCTGGGTTATTAATATCGCAATTATCTACAGGTTCCCCTATACAATTACAATTGTCGTCTAACCGATCGTTAATAGTACAAGAATCTCCATCCCAACAAGGTCCTCCTGGTGCGCATCCAGCTCTAGAGTTGTATGTTCCACAATAAGTACAACCATCTGCACATATAACCTCTACGGAATATCGTGCATCAGGATTACTAACTGTTATTGATAGACTAGTCTCACCATTAGACCATTGGATATTAGGATTATCCGCTGTAGGATCTTCACCTAGTCCTCCTTCTCCAAAACAATCAGCTGGGAGTCCATTCGGAGCATCTGGTTGGAACATAACTGTGAGCACCAATTGCCCATTTTCATTATATGAATCTCTAATTGGAACATGAATACAATTCTCAATGCATTCGCAGCCATAAGTTATAGTACCGGGGCATCCATTATTATCACAAGTTTCACCTAGTATACATTCTCCAGTTCCATAAATACCATTATAAACACAAAATGTACTATCATTTTGGCACGTAATATTGGCTGAATAACTATTTGAAGCATCGTACGGGATAGTGTTAGATGGCCAATAGCCATCGATATTAAAAGCTGAATATATCTGATCACAACCGACTACGAAGGCATAGAGATATTCATTTCCGTTATCATCGAAAAAGGTACTAAATTCTACAATACCTTCACAATCATCACCTGATCTGAGCAAATTCTGAAATAATAACCCCTTACTATAGCCATTATTCTTGATAAAGTGATCAAATCCAAATTTTGATTTTCCCTTGATAAAAAACGTATAAAGGATCTCGCTGTCTAGCTTTTTCAGTATCGGCTTGAGATCTATACTTTCAGCGTCTATATAATAGGTATATTTTGGCAATTGATAGACAGGTGCATCATCCACATCACCTCCCTGAAATTCGTATATATATATAGTTGATAATCAATCTCATCACGCTCATTGGTATTCGCCTTCCAATTCAATAATTGTGTTTCTATGGCTTCGCTCGCTTTGCTTGTAATTATGGGTTCCGCTGTATATTTAATACCATTTGAATTCATAATTGCCGCATATATTTAGTCTTATTCAAAGATATCCATCGTTAAAAATACTCGATGTAGCCAAAGCTATATCTGTGTTTTTTGCCTCGACTCTCTTCGAATAATATCTAAATCTTATACGGCATTATCAAATACAAATGGTATAAGAGATAGTATATCGCAATCTTTGTTTGACACTGGATTTATACCATCTGCTTGTGCATCTATCGCTGTGAAGCATAATCTATAGTTTCCTTCCGGCAATATTCCTTGCTCGAGAAATTGAGTTTTGTCTATACCATTGAAGTCTAATGTGGATACATCAAAATAATCCGCCAAATCTCTAGATGTAATTACTATAGGTATGCCCGGTATTAATGTAAATCGTTTAAAATTAGTGAGATTAGATGTCGTGATTGAAACACCATTGGACTCTATACTCAACCTTAGTCTTACATCATATTGCTTGACGGAGAAATCATTTAAGGTCAAGCTCAAAAATAGATTGTTGCTATTTCTTATGCTTTCGCTTTCCAGCTGGGGCAAATTAGTATAATTAATTAATCATCCGCTCCTTTCAGATTGATTTCAATTAATTCACTAAAGTAATCTTGCTTCTGTTCTTCATAGATAGGTTTCACTTTATAAAATACTTTATCCTGATCAAGCACCGTTTCTGTAAGCATCTTCGAACTGCTATCTAACAACTTATATTTACCCATTCTATTATCAGAATACCCTCTGTATATAAGTACATTTTTTAATCTAGAAATATCATTTAAATCCCACGCTATTGTCACCTCTTTAGTTTCATCATTATAAGAGTAATTAACCGATTTAAATGGCTCAAACTTGGGTTCGATCTTTTTCATCGTAAATCTCTTAGGCATGATGGCTTTAGATTTCAAATCTGCATCATCATAGGCGATTATTGTATATGCATAAGGCACATTGTAATCCAAATCCAATTGTAAAAAAGGTTCTCCTATATCCGTACTATCTAATATGCCTACAAGTGTCCATGAATTTTCTAAGTTAATAGCTCGCCTAAAAATCTTATGGTTAACAACATCATCACTAGCACTTGGATGCCATGATATATACAAAGTATCACCTCTTTGTTCCATCTTCCCAAGATTTGCCATTCCTGGAGGAAAAATATCTGGTTTCTCAACCTTAATCGGCAGTGTAAAAGCTGACTTATTATCTCTGGTGTCTGTAGCATATAACTTGTAAAATACATGCTCTGTATTAAAATTAATATCAACGGTATCTCTAAAGATAGTATCTTTTGTAATCACATTATTTAACAGACCATATTCTTGCTCGTCAAAGTTTGATTTGAAAATTCTGTAACCCCAAAGGTCATCTTCAGTGTTGGACTTCCATTTTACTTCTATATTCCCTACACTATCTATATACGCTCCTATAACCTCAGGCACTAGGGGTGCAATCGTATCTTGTCCCATAATAAATACAGAAATAGAACCCACTGGTTTGCCTCTAAAAGGAACAGCCTCTACTCTGAAATGATTTTCTGTTTTTTCTAATGGAATCATGTACTCCCTTTCAGTATTACTAATTGAATCTATGACCGTAATATACTGTCCATTATCATTGTTGGCTCTAGTTATTCTATATGTCTCTACTAGTTTTGCCATAGCTTCTGGCATATACCATTTGATATGTGCATGATTATCCTCTGTCTGATTCGCATATTCTATAATAGGGGAGATTCTTATTCCTTCATATCCCTGTCCAGACACAATCTTGTTGCTGTTAGATACCGCTCCGAAATAATCAAATCCCTCAATTTTATACCAATATGTTTTATCATTAACTTCCAATGTATCTTTGTACGCAATCTGTAGGAGCGTACTCGTATCAGATAGCAACCCTAAACTATTCGTTCTAGGTTTATTATTCACTTTTTGATATGTTGCTCCATCTTCTGATTTTGATATCATATATCCCAAGTAAGCTCCTTGAAGCTTTGCGGCGTCCCATTTCAGGTTAACTTCCTTATTAGACCATTCTGGTAAAACTTGTGGAATACTTGCCTCTTTATATTGTGATGGATCTACGTTGATAATGATAGGAGAATTGCCACCTGATTTAATTTCAAATCTATACGTATATTTTTTATCTACTGGCATCTCATATGCTAAACCTGCCAATTTAGCCATCTCAAAATCGTAAGAAATAGAATACATCAAAAACCCTAAAGAAAGACGACTAGCTCGATTTTTATCTCCTTTCAAATCAAATATTTTATTAAACTGCTCCTTCTTTTCGTCCGACTCTGGGTAAATAATTGACTTAGCTGCCAATGCAATATCATAGAGATAATCTGTAGTTGCACCTTCGTATCTTAACCACTCCTTTTCAGAAGCCGATTTTATTACTTCGCTTCCGATCAACGCTTCAGTTCCCTCACTAGATATTCTATATTTATCAATAGTATAACCTGTTGATTGAGATGAATGCCATTCTTCTCCACTAAGAGGCTCCCATCTCAGTATAACTTTGTCATCTACAACTTTATATGCTTGGTGGTCTGTTAGTAACAATTGCGCATCCATTTTTACAGCCAATATCAGCGTAATACACACTAATAATATTCGTCTTGAGTTATTCATGAGTTATTTTTATAATCGCTAATAATATTATTGAGTACTTTATTCGCACAGTGTCCCACATTGAGTTCCGATATCCAATCCTAAGGTTGCTCTTTCGCCAAATGCTATTGCAGTGATCCTTACATCCAGAAAAGATGGTTTAAGTATATCAAACTCTACTTTTACGCCTATTCCTATATCTGGTAAATCAAAACATGTAATATGTCCGTCTTGCAAAACAACTAATGCATACGCTCTTCCTGTTGCTCTAAATCCATTTAGACCGTGAGGAGAGTCTCCCGATAAAGCACAAACTGTATTTTGATCATATTTCAATAATGCAAGATCAAATCCTACCCTTGCCAAGGCTTTTACTTCAAAACCTAATGGACAACCACCAAATACACCTCCTACTTTTGCATTTAACTCGAATTTTGCTGTAGCTCCAAATGCTATGCCTGTCCCCATTGCTGGACCTTTACCACCACAGGACATCTTATCTCTATTATTCGATACTACATCTGGATCATCAGAGCCAAAGAATGCTATTACATCCGCTGGCGGAGGTGGAGGCCCTGGTATTGTTGTACCTGTAAGGAAGTATGCTTCCGCTACTACTTGCACATTATTATAGCCTACTGTAACAGATACTGGTTCTAAAACAACTTCTTCGGATTCATTGAAGAAACCTGGAACAAGCACTTGTTGGCCATAAGCATTATCGTAATAGCCTCCTATATACACATGCCAATCTCCATTCTCAGAAGAACTAGAATTGTCACTCAAATCAAGTAATATATCCATCGTTCCTTCTCCTGTAAGCACATTTCCTGATTTGATGTTTACTTTGGCAAATCCATGGAATGTAAATCCATCATCAAAATCCAAAGAAATTCCTAATTGGCCTTGTATTCCTGTTTTTGCAGGCGGGGCACCATCTTCTGGTCCAGACTCATCACCTGAAGAGTAATCAATACCAACTAAATTTAAAACATCATTTACATCCTGCTCTATTACATCTTCTAATTCTTGAATATTCTTATCCACTCTGCTTAGTATATCTGGCTTTGCACGGTTGAATGGACCTCCTTCTTTTAGGATGTCTACTGTTCCCCAGAAAGTGATATTCTGAAGACTCCCGGATGGACTAAATCGTATAATCGCTGTTAATAGTCCACTCATCAAATCTCCTTTTGTTGTAATAGAGGTAGTAAACTTTAATCCCAATCCCGTTTCTGCATTGGGTCTATAGACCAACCCTGTAGTGGATTCTCCAATCTGCGTCACTGCATTTTCTGTCGTAGAGCTCTGATTAAATGAATGCGGACGCATATGATAAAATGCTCCTCCTCCAAATCCATTGATTTCAAAAGGTGGGATTAACGGGACAGCTAAACTTTCACTTTGCACAAGTCCATCAACCATCCAATATCTATAATTGTCTAGCTCTTCTGCTCCCGTAGGCTCCGCCTCACCCAATTCACCCGAAGAGGATGGTGAACTCCCAAAAATCGCTGCCATCTTCAATTCGAATTTTCCTTTTCCTGTTGGTGTATCTAGGTCTTTTCCTATTATTTTAGCGGTCAAACTAGCACTAAAGCCACTCCCATAATCAGGGTCTTTTTTGAATACAGATAAGGAACCTTTACCATAAAATTGAGGTACATTGACTGTTACTTCCGCTCCCGTAAATATTAAATCTTTATATACCCATCTTCTCGATCCACTTATGTCTCTTGTGATTTCACCTTCCAAGATAAATCCACCAGTCGCGCTTATAGTACTCTCATCCGTTTTCATAAGATTCAGCATGACCCCAAAAGTTAAATTTACCTGATTAGAATTGGCTGGTGTTTCTAGGCCTAGATTAGTAGGAACTACTGGAAAGTTAACAACCGAAGCTTGGTCATTTCCACTACTAAGTCCAAAATAACCAATCTGAATTTTCGGACTTTTTGTTGAGAACACCAAATCTGTAAAATCTATGGATGGCATCTTGAGAATACTTCCTCCTTCTCCTTCCTTTTTATCTTTTGGATCTCCAATAGTAAGATTACCTGCCGATAAAGTGACAGATGCATCAAACTCTCCATTTTGAACAGTAATATCTACAGTTATTGGCCCTGTCAAGTTTACACTTGCAGCATTAAATACAGGAAATGATTTTTTTGTGTTTTCTGATGTTTCTACCGTGAAATCATATTCATTATTTTCAATATCAAATTCTCCTGAATAAGTCAATGGATCATCTTCATCTAAGATGGGCACTCCCAATCCTCCAGCAAAGGTAAATCCTGTCAACTCACTGTTCTGTATTTGTATTCCTAGCGAATTTAAGGACCAACCCCATTCACCATCCATAATCGGACCTCCTATTAATGGTGCTTGACCACTTACAGAGAATGCCCCATCTACTCCATATTCATCAATTAATAAGTGTCTCGCTTGAATTTTGATCCGACATGTTTCTGGTTTTACATTGGGATCGATTGGTGGTGTAGAAAAAGGGCTGCATGTCCGTCTGAATGGCTCTGGCATCGTAATACCTATTTTCTTAATGTAGACGCCTTCCCAAAGGTTAGGTGTCACACCATAGTTAGCGGGAATTCCCGGAGGATTTCGATGTGAACTCATGTCTAAATATGCACTATCTATTTCTAGACTTATATCTTGATACTTAGACACTAAGAAATGATCAATATCTAAATCTATATATAAATCATTCATATTCTGAATTACAGTTCCGAAAACTCCTCGCACTCTTGGGGTAGGATTCTCATTCGTTTCTACCGTAGGTGTACCAAATTCATCCGCCGGAATGATCCATTCTCGACTGAACAAGACCTCTCCAGCTATCCCTAATTCTTGAAAACCATCACAATTAAATGACACATAAGTCCCTCCTTTGTCATAGTACTTATCATCAAATGGATCTTCAGGATCAAGATTTGATGGTACTACATCACCATTTGGCAATACAGCCCCTGCTGCCTTAGCAGTCTTTGTCATCCCTTTCAGCCAGACTGCTGCCTTCTCACTACTTCCGACTTTGATGGCATAATCATTGACCAAGCTGATCGTACCTCCTATTATCCCATCTTCTTGTGAGAATAGAATATCATTCGCGGAAAAGAATAATTCTACAGGATTACCATCTATATCCTCTTGTGCTAGTTCTATTCTTATAAATACTTCTAGCAAAGTAAACGTAGGATAAATTCTAGCTTTGTTAAAGATAATGCTGACCTCTGATTGGCCTATTGTTTCTGTCTTTACCAATGGCATGCTAACTAGATCGCCTCCTGTCAGTTGGTCTATAACTTTTGCAGTTGCCAATGCTTTATCAACATATTCCTTTACTTTCTTCGCTTTGGCAGAATAATTCCCTTGACCTAGAAACCTCATATGTGAAAGAAAATCTGGATCTACCGGATCTACCATCATTGATGCCGCCAAGTAAGATTCCTCCATAGCAATTACATCATCCTCTAGCTCATTAAGTGAGAACTGCATCCCAACTGCAGGAGCTGCAGGCATAGACGCTAGCACAACTTCTGGAGTGATGTAACAAGTCCCGTACTCGCTTCCTATTCTATTCACTTTGAGTGTGGGAAGAGGTTGTATGGTTTCATACCGTTCTTTTCCATTGTCATATGACTCAGAATTATATGCATAAGTCATTGATAATGGATAAATTAGGCATGGAAGTAGTAGGAGTAAGTATCGTGGTATGTGTCTCATTTTTTGTTGTTTATTGAGTTTTTTAGTTATTGATTTATCGAGTTGTTGATCGCCCCGAGATTTTTTAAATCTCTACACCGATCGTCGTGTTTTCTGCGAAAACCACTTGGTTGTTTGTTTGTTCTTTAATGTAAAGGCGTAAAGTTGTTTGTTTGTAAAGTTGTTCTTCAACATCATAATTTTACAACATCACAACTTTACAACTTTACATAAGTGCTGGTTAATTCCTTAGTTTAGCTACGAGTTTTTGCCCAAGAATTTTCAATTCTCTACACAAAAATCTCTAGACTCAGCAACGAGTTTTTGCCCAAGAATTTTCAATTCTCTACACAAAAATCTCTTGTCTAGAACTTCACAAATTTGATCGTTTCTATGTTTTCTGCGTTTTGTACTCTCATAAAGTAAATCCCAGCACTTAAGTCTGTTATATCTACTCTTGTGGTTTTTGCATCAATAGCATTGTATGATACATTCATTCTTTCATTGCTTACGCTGTATACTTCTATCTTGCTGATCTCAGTAGTATTACTACTTACTGTGACGTAGTCTTGTGCTGGGTTGGGATGTATTGCTATGGTAGACTTAGCGTCTGATCTAGATCCGTCACTACGGATGCCGCTTCTGTCTATCCAAAGTGCTCCTCTGGTATTGTAGGTTTGTGACCCCATGACTCTGTCGTTTGCATCTTTGAGCAATAGGGTGAAG